>CALIEI010000018.1 GCA_938022165.1 uncultured Saprospiraceae bacterium
GAAAGATACTTGTCGCCAAGACAATTGGCTGTAAAAAAGTACATCGCAAGTAATAGAAGTCAGAAATGGGCTTCACAAATCAATCAGGACATGAAAGCAACCTGGTTTGGTATCTTGGATA
This sequence comes from uncultured Saprospiraceae bacterium, assembly GCA_938022165.1. GTDB lineage: Bacteria > Bacteroidota > Bacteroidia > Chitinophagales > Saprospiraceae > JALZVN01. Next base: position 122 of record CALIEI010000018.1, read on the forward strand.
ATGTAGCAGCAAACATGTAAAACGAATGGAGTGAGGTCGCTAGCCTCACCTTGATATAAATGTAAAAGCCTCTGAGCCTTGGTTCAGGGGCTTTTTACATTTGGGTATTCTTTAACAGGGACTCAAATTTTAAAGTATCTTTGCGCAAAACTATATCCATTGCATACAAGAATACATCGTCCGCTTTGCCAAGCTATCATTGACACTTTGACTCAAATCTTTGTAGAAGGACGCAAAGCCGATCGGGCTATTCAGACTGTCCTTAAGTCCAATAAAAAGTATGGTTCTAAAGACAGGGCTTTTATCGCCCTGAACAGTTATGAGATCGTAAGGTGGTGGAGATTATTCCATCATTATAATGATACTGACTATCAAAAAAATCACGACCCAAAAACCTTGTGGAACTTGTTAGGTATCAACTTGATTCAGCAAGGATTTACTTTACCTGACTGGTCAGAATTTGCTGTAGTCAAGTCACTTAGCAAATCGAAACTGCAAGCTAAGTCACCTACTATACGTGCCGTAAAGGAGTCCATTCCCGACTGGATGGATAAGCAAGCTTTCGATGCTGTAGGAGATCAATGGGATAAAGAGATCGCTGCTATGAATGTTCCAGCAAGTGTTTTTCTGCGCGTGAATGCTCTAGCTACAAATCACAAAGATCTGCAAACTTCTTTGCATAAGGAACAGATACAAACAGAGGTAGTGGATGGTGTACCTTCTGCGCTGCGTGTCACTTTGCGTAAAAATTTATTCGCTACTCAAGCTTTCAAAAAAGGTTGGTTTGAAGTGCAAGATGCAGGCTCACAACAAATCGCTCCTTTCCTACAAGTAGAACCTGGGATGCGCGTCATAGATGCCTGCGCAGGGGCTGGTGGAAAGGCATTGCATCTCGCTACTCTCATGAATAATAAGGGTTCGCTCATCGCCATGGATATCCATGAATGGAAGCTCAAAGAACTCAAGCTACGAGCGCGTCGCAATGGCATACATAATATCGAAGGCCGTGCCATAGAAAGCTCTAAGACTATCAAGCGCCTTGCCGAAAAGGCAGATCGTTTGTTATTAGATGTTCCTTGTTCTGGTCTTGGTGTCCTACGTCGCAACCCTGATTCCAAATGGAAGATGAAGCCTGAATTTTTGCAAGAGGTCGTTGGCATCCAAAAAGACATTCTTTACAAATATTCAAAAATGGTTAAGCCTGGTGGCAAAATGGTGTATGCGACTTGTAGTATTTTACCTGTAGAAAATGAAGAGCAAGTGGAAAATTTCTTAAAAGAAAACCCTTCTTTTACTTTGGAGGAACAGAAGCATATTTCTCCTGCGGAGTCGGGCTTTGATGGGTTTTATATGGCACGTATAATTAAGGCTCTGCCTTAATTATAATTATGAATTATGAGTTATGAATTATGAACGACCACTCCTACTTGTTCAGCTTTTTGAATTTGAAACCTTTTGCTTCTTTAAAATATGAATTACTTTAGGTACATGAAAATTCAATTTGAATCGAACAATATTGTTGTTTTCGAGAGTGCGCTTTTTCGGACTACTACAACTTTGATTATAGATGAGGATCATCTTATACTTGTTGATCCCAATTGGTTTCCGATAGAATTGCAATTTATCGAAGACTACATATCAAGATTTGGTGCTGGCTTGGATAAGTATTTATTCTTCACGCATAGTGATTATGATCATATTATAAGCTACAATTTCTTTGAAGGTTACACTACTATCGCTTCTAGACACTTTGTAAATCAAAAAGCAAAACAGAGCATCCTAGACAAGATTGCAACGATAGATGATGATAATTATACTTTGAGAGATTATACCGTTGAGTTTCCTGTAATAGATTTAATCATTGAAGAAGATCAGCGTAAATTGCAAATTAATCAGAGAGAGTATCAAGTTGGGTACCTTTTAGGTCACAATGACGATAGTATATATCTTCTTGACCACAAGAATAAATTTCTGGTAGTGGGTGATTATTTGAGCAATATTGAGTTCCCTTATTTGTATCACAGTTTTGCAGAATATGTGGATTCCTTAGAGGCATTATCATCGCTAATTGATTCGGATAAAGTAGCCATGCTTATTCCCGGGCATGGAGATTATACCCAAGATGTTGTAGAGATGAAAAAGCGAGTTGCGGATTCCCGGGATTACTTAAATCAAATAGAGCAACACGTCAAAGGGATCTCGACTTTTGATTTTGCCGCTTATGTTAAACGGTTTTCTTTTCCGAAGGTAATGCAGAAATTTCATGATGCGAATTTGGGCTTGGTGGAGAGGGAGATTTTGGGGAGCAGTTAGATGTTAGCTTTTAAATGATTAAACTCAAGAAATCGTATTGCTTTCATAGGTCTATTGTGCAAGTAAGAAAGACGCTTTCAATTAAAAAGCTATTAGCTTATTAGCCGTTAGCATTTAGACGGATTATCTTAGAACGCTATCTCGAATTCATAGGTCTATTGTGCAAGTAAGAACGGCGCTATCAACTCTCCACTTTCAACTAAATCAATTTATAATTATTCATCCATTATCCACACTAGCCATCAACATACTTTTGTAGTGCTCTTTGATCTTGGTAAGCTTTACGGTGTTTAGAAAAGAAGAGTATGCTAGATAGGTCAAGAGGAAGCGCGTGTCCTTCATCCACGGAGGTAGGAATTCTGGTTTTTTGATTAGGCCTTCTCTTTCAAACATACTCAAGACTGGGATATCTTCTAGGTCTAATTTGCCGACAAACAAGAGATCCATTAGATCGGCTCTACCCTCTGCCATCATAGTCCGTAAAAAATTGTGAACACGTACCAGTCCATCCAAATAGACAATATCTTTTGTAAATGGCGCACCACCAGAAATAAGGCCTCCTCTAAATACTCGTCGGGTAGATTCAAAAGCTTGGTCCTCGGCATCCGTCTTACCTAAATAGAAATTATATACTTCAATGAAGTCGGCACCATCTAAAGACATCTGGATAGCATGAATACGATCTGAGAGTCTACGCAATCTATCTAGATCAATGGTACCAGAGATAAACTCTGCAAATACGGCAAGCCCCTCTTGTGTCTTGGTGGTACCTGGATGAGCGGCACCCAATATTTTTATTTTGTCTTGATTATTTCCATTGATAGAAGTAGCTACATGTACAAAGGCTTCATGATGGATCAACTGATCTATGTCTTTATCAGAAAAACAGGCCTCTCCACGGATTCTTATTCGCCTTCTGCCTGCGATAGCGTTAGAGGCAATGTCATCATCAATGTATACCTCAGGGGCTTTATCTCCAAAAAAACTATCCACAGAGCCTTTAATCTGTCTAACTACTTCGCTAGCAAGGATGCATGCCTCTGGAGGTGCACCCAAGTCTAGGCCATCTAAATGATTATACATCTCTTCAAAATGGTTTGCCAAGTCTAGAGAAGTACTTGTCCCATCCATTAAGGGTTTCTGCGGTGATCCATAGAGTTGATCAGAATGATAATAAAACTTCTTTGTACCCATTGACTCTAATAGTCCAGCTCCTTCATCTAGATCTCTAATAATTTCCTCAGCCCAAGCTCTAACCAGGTTGTTTTTGGGTATCAAATTTTTTGCTTTTTTTAATAAAGCATAAGTTTCTGAGACATCGACTTTCGGATATTCAACTTGGGGTAGCTTTTGCGCTTTATTGGCAAAGAACTCTTGCGATACCTTTGCATCCCAAGAAATATTTCTCAGTATCCTTATGGATTTCGATGCTTCGTAGAGTGTGTCGCTAAGCTGTATGATATCCTTCATCTCCAAAAATTCTTTGTAGGGTAAATATATCTCTTTATTTCAAGGACAGTATTTATTTGAAATCAAAAATTCATTAGAATATTACTTTATCTGCGAAATTTTTGATGGAGCAGTAGTAAAATCAGCTAAGCTATTAACCGATTTAGCATTTAATGACTGAACTATATTATATTTACAGTAAACCAATAAATAACAATTGGCGTATTCTGATATTTCATTTTTCTATGGATTTTGGCAACTAGCAGTATGCTTATTTGCATTTCTAGGTCTTTTAGCGATATGGTACCACCTAGGTAGAAAGCAAAAGGACTATGGTCAAATTTGGTTAGCGCTATCTATTTTATGTTGGTCAGCTACTGGTGGAGTAGAACTTTATTTTACAACTAAAGATCTTTCAGAAGTAGCAAATTCAAATTTACTTGAAGTTTGGAAAAGTATCTTATCTCTACTAAACAGTCTTTTTATTTTAATTGCTTTATCATGGTTTAAGTATCTTCCAAAGATACTTGAGAAAGTAATCAAATCTAAAACTTGGATTGTAATCATCGGCTTACCATTTGTCTTTTCTCTATTACCTACATTAAGTAAATTATTCACGAATAATCAGCATAGCATCATTAGTGAATTAGATGTCTACTACTCTACTTTGACACTTATCCTTTTAGGCATGGTGCTATGGGAGTCATTTTCGCAGCGGAGATTGAAATTATTGGCATACCTAAGTATACTATGTATTATGATTACTTTTCTTGCGCAGGTTTACAAATTGACTAATTCAGAGGTAAATCAATTATTACTTTCTGCTATATTCAAAACTTGCTTAATCATGATTTTCTTTGCACTCGCTTTAAGTTGGGTAAAAGATATATCTGAAACTTTATCTGTCATTAAAAACCAATTATCTTTGAAAATAGGAAAGCGAAAACTAGACGATGGAAAGTGGGAACACATAGCTATGGTAGGTGGGATATTCAATATAAAGAATAAGGAAACTCATATCTCCAAGTCCAACTTTGCACTTCTTGAAAAATTCATAACTCAACGGAAAAATGGTAGCGATGGATGGCTAGAAATCAAACCTAAAAACGATTCTAGAGATGGAAAAATTTATGACATTAATGACTACAATGAGGTCAAGCGATTAATGCATACCCTTTTAGATGGACTCTTTGGAAAAGGATTATGGTCAAAAGAGCAGCACGAAAAACCATTAAAAGAAGCATTATTTGAAATATCTAAAAATCGAGATCGTAAAATTCGATTGTCAGTAGCTAATGAGATGCTTGAAGTAGAAACTACATAACTCCTTATTTTTCATCCGATTACGATTCTTGTCAGTAATCGACATTCCGACATTTTCAAGTCTTCTCCGAAAAAAGAGACCTTTACTTTCCATTTAGTTCAAATTGCATCCATCAGAAATCACAAACTATGGATACAATTTTACGAACTCTAGAAAGTGCCCTTCAACGCCTTATTGACGTAGTACGAAATTTTAAATTTCAGATCGGATTGGATGATAAGATCAATGAAGCATTTATGCCTATCGCTGAAGCTTTCGAGCATCTGATTTTTACAGAGATATCATTTGGCACTATCTCCATCCCCATCATTTTGATTATTTTGATTCTTGGGGCATTGTTCTTTACGGTCTATTTCGGCTTTATAAACATTAGGAAGATTCCACTATCTATTCAAATAGTAAGAGGAAAGTACGACTATCTCGAATCTAAAGTACCAAGTATAGATATTTCAGATACCATCAAAGATGAATCCATTGTAGGTGAAGTGAATCATTTTCAAGCTTTAGCCACTGCCGTTTCTGGGACGGTTGGACTTGGCAATATCGCCATGGTAGCGGTAGCCATTTCTATTGCAGGACCTGGAGCTACTTTTTGGATGATTATCGCTGGCCTACTTGGTATGAGCAGCAAGTTTGTCGAATGCACCTTAGGCGTAAAATATCGAGAAGAAAAAAACGGAGTGATTTATGGAGGACCGATGTACTATCTTTCAAAAGGGCTTTCAGAAAAAGGATTTCCCAAAATTGGAAAAGTGCTCGCAGGGCTTTTTGCCGTTCTTTGCGTAGGGGCTTCTTTTGGTGGAGGCAATGCTTTCCAATCCAATCAAGCCGCCGCGCAAATCATTAGCCGATTTAATTTAGAAGGGCCAGCAACCGGAACCATTATCGGGATTATCATTGCTATTATTGCAGGAATAGTAATCATTGGTGGGATTAAAAGGATTGCCAAATTCACAGAAAAAGTTGTCCCGTTGATGGCGATACTATATGTAACTGCTTGCTTGATTGTGTTAGGTATGAACTTTCACTACATAGATGATGCCTGTACTCTAATCATAAAAGAGGCCTTCACGCCACGTGCTACTATCACGGGAGGATTCATAGGTGCCATGATTCAAGGATTTAGGAGAGCTGCTTTTTCCAACGAGGCCGGTGCAGGCTCTGCGGCCATTGCGCACTCAGCCGTAAAAACTAAATTCCCAGTTAGTGAAGGTTTGGTTGCCTTACTCGAGCCGATGATCGACACCGTCATAATTTGTTCTTTAACAGCCTTGGTAATTATAATATTTAATATCGACGGCGCATTTGTCTATGGTGATGTAGTAAACAACGAAATATCCATACTCAGTACTGGAGAAAGAATTGGAGGTGTAAACCTGACTTCTTTGGCTTTTGATGCTACACTACCCGGCTTCTCATATATGCTTGTTGTAGCAGTAGTCTTGTTTGCCATATCTACGCTCATTTCTTGGTCATACTATGGCTTACAAGCTTGGACATACCTTTTTGGAAAAGGAAATAATTCGGAAATGGTATATAAAATTATCTTTTTAACCTTTACAATTCTCGGTGCTGCGGCAACAATGGATGCTGTGATCAAATTTTCGGAAGCGATGATTCTGGCTTTGGTCTTTCCAAACATGATTGGTCTATTTATACTTTATCCAAAGGTCAAGGAAGAGTTAGATAAGTATATGAAGCGGATTCGAGGGAATAACTAATTTAGGATTCATTCACTTATAAAAATAAAATTATAGGCAGTACTTTTCAAATGGTATAGTATTTGTCCAGTTTTTTAGTTAAAAAACTGGACAAGTTTTCTATATTTGGTACAAAATAATAATGTGAAAGTAGCTGAATATATTAGGCTTGTTATAGATAGACTACCAAAAGGTTATGTCTTCACCTATGAAGACTTTAATGTAGAGGTGAGTAAAAAAGAAGCCATCATAAAAGCGCTGAATCGCATGGCCAATTCAGGAAAAATAGCAAAACTATCTAAAGGAAAATATTTCAAACCTGAGCGATCACCTTTTGGGGTACTTCAACCTAGTCAAGAACAAGTGGTTAAAGACTTACTTAATGTAGATGGAAAAATAGTGGGCTACCTTACAGGGTATAGTATATACAATAAGCTCGGCTTAACATCACAAGTAAGTAACATGATACAAATAGGTAAGAATCAAACTCGTCCGAAATTTAAAAGAGAACGATATACAATATCTTTTGTCAAGCAAAAAAACACAATCAATAAAAACAATATCCCTTTGTTGCAAATTTTAGATTCAATTAAGTACATCAAAAAAATACCAGACACTAGTATTTTGTCTTCCTGTATAAGATTCTTCGAAATATTGAAAAAGATGAAGATTGATGACAAAAAAGATATGATTCGTTTATCATTAAAGTACCCCCCATCTACAAGAGCTTTATTAGGGGCACTTTTGGATGAAGTCCAAAAAGAGTCAATCACTAACAGCCTCAAGAAAACTTTAAATCCAATCACCAAATATGAAATCCCTGATGCTAACAAGGTATTAAGCAAAGCTTCAAATTGGAATATTATATGAAGCTACATCTTGACCAAAATTTATTTAGACAAGCCGTCCAATTTACATCTGACAAGATGAACATACCCGTAATTTATGTAGAAAAAGATTACTGGGTAAGCTATGCACTTTTTACAATTTTTAATGACAAAATTGGCAAGGAAACGATTTTTAAAGGAGGAACAGCATTGTCAAAATGCTTCAAAACCTCACTAAACTCACCTCTCTCTCCAAATCTTTGCCTTCTACCATAAACTCAATCAACTGATCTGCCCAATATGGTGCTAACGAACTCCCCTTAGTGCCAAGCGCATTAAAAAGAAACACATCTGCGTGCTCATGATGCCTACCAAGATAGGGTCTTCTATCTTTTCCTGTAGGTCGAATAGCGGCGATGTGTTGCTTTACATTGAAAGGCACTTGTAAGCTGTCTCGTACTTTTTGAAGTAACCACTCATAGCCTTTAGATGTAGGTTTAGCATCTTCAAAATCCCAGTCATAGTTAGCACCTACCCAGAATAAATTTTCCTTTTGCAAGGGTACAAAGAAGACTTTGTGTTTATAAATTTCAGTGGTGGAGATGCTCGGCACTTCTAGGATTAGGCACTCCCCTTTGGCAGGTACCATTGGGAGGTGATTAAACAAAGGGTTCTTTAAAATACCAATACCTTCGCAACAGACCATTTTGTCAAAGCTATCAGTCTTGTATTGAATCTGATCGGCATCTAGACTGAGTTGATCATAATCTAGATATTCATTAACGAATACACAACCATTTTCTTGCAGGTACTTTTTAGCCCTTTGGATAAAGCCAGCAATATCTAAGCGAGCACCTTGGATGCTACACCAGTCTTCAGTGTCTCTAAAGTGTTTACTGGAATCTTTCTCGATATCGTAATTGAAGTACCTATCATAGTGTGGGTCCCCTAGGCGATTCTCAAAGTTGTTGACCTCATTCTTGGAGAAGAGCGCTCTATGAATTGAAGTGTGTTTAAAAAAAGAAGTGCCCCACAATTGGTCATAGTGATTGTAGAATTCACTAGCAACTGAGATTAAATCATCAAACATCCAAGATTTCACAAAGCGCTGACCAGTAACAGGATTGATAATCCCAGCTGCTACATTACTTGCAGAGAACTCATCTTCTTTATTGTATATTTTTATAGTATTTCCATTCTCACATAGCTGTAATGCTAAAACGGTACCCGCGATACCACCGCCCACAATTAGATAGTCAAAATTAGCTTCACTCATAATGCTTCTAATTCCGCTTTTAGTTTCTTAGTCATTTTGCTCACGACTAGATCATAGGAATGATCTATCAATTCTACAATCAAGCGTGGATCTAGTTCTCTTTCACACTGTACCGTATTCCAGTGTTTTTTGCTCATGTGATATCCAGGTTCTATTTGTGGGTGTAGCTCGCGAAGTTCTATAGCACGTTCTGGATCGCATTTGAGATTGATTGCAAATTCTTCTCTTTCAAGCCCGGTTAAGGCAAACATCTTACCCATCACCTTGAAGACCAAGGTGTGTTCATCAAAAGGAAATTCTTCGGTAACTCCTTTTTTAGCTAGGCAATGCTGTCTAAAATATTCTAAATCCATAATATTATTAATGTAATACCATTTAAGCTTTAGAATGCTGCATATCTTTCAGTATAATTTAAAGCATCTTAAAACTTAAATGGTATAAGTTCATTATTTGATAAGCTAATGGTAAATTTATTCAATTAATTGAACTTATAAGCATCATGAAGAAACACATCGTTGCATTAACAGGAGCGGGCGTTAGCCAAGAGAGTGGCATTAATACTTTTAGGGATGCCAATGGGCTGTGGGAAGGGCACGATGTACAAGAGGTCGCCACTCCTCAAGGTTTTGCCAAGAATCCTGACCTGGTGCAAACTTTCTATAATCAGCGACGTGCACAATTGAACACTGTATCTCCCAATGCCGCGCATATGGCATTGGTTGGTCTTGAAGATAAATATGATGTCAGCATTATAACGCAAAATGTAGATGATCTACATGAGCGGGCTGGTAGTACAAATGTATTGCACTTGCATGGAGAGCTTCGAAAGGTTCGTAGTACACAATATGAAGAGTTGGTTTATGATTGGGAAAAAGATTTGAATACTGGAGACCTTTGCGAAAAAGGCTATCAACTGCGTCCGCACATTGTATGGTTTGGAGAAGCTGTTCCAATGCTGGAGAAAGCAGTGGAGATAACTGCGACTGCCGATATCGTTATGATTATTGGCACCTCTATGCAGGTCTACCCTGCCGCTAGTTTGGTTGGTTTTGCGCCTGCGGGTATTCCTATTTATTACATTGATCCTAAGCCTACCATTAATCATGAATTGGGATCATCTCAGAACCTAGAAATTATCAGTGAAAAGGCGGGAAAGGGAGTTAGTGAATTGGCGAAGAAACTTCTTCTTTAATTATTATTGATTAATGGTTAATGCAGTGCCTATTTGTTCAATAGACTCATGGAATATTGGCGAAAACATATGGTTAGTCGTTTAAATGCTAACAGCTTATTGCTAACAGCTAATCAATATAATGCAAAACTTATTGCCCCAACTATCAACAAACAAATAAGCAAAGTTATCAAGTGAAACACTGTAAGCAAAAACGATTTGAATAGCGTCTTAAAGAAACCCTGTCGATAATATAGCATCAAGCAAACGAAGAAATAAATTGAGGATATTAGTGCTACGTATGAAAATAAAGTAGTAGCTATTGCCTGACTATAAAAGCTAATTCCTATACAAGGAATCGACGCAATAAATACTAAGCTTTGGAAGGTCATCAAAAATACGACATGTTCAACATAGTAGTGTTTATTTCTAATGTAGAGCAACTTCATAAATAGGGCGAGCACAAAAGTAGATAAGACAATAGTCCATAAGGCATTTGTAATCATAAATATAGACCAGCTTTCTCTATCTTTTTTAAATTTTAAATATTGAATAAACATGAGTTGATTTAAGTACCCTTTCACTTCATATTTATCTAACAACTCCTCTCTACTTAAAGAGGAAATGTCTTTGGTCGAAATTTTATATTTAGGATTTGTTGTTAAATTTATTGTCGAACCTGTGGTTCCAAAAGATGCTATAGCAGGAGGAGAGTCAATCGAATCTAAATCCATCATATCCTTACTATAAAATAGATCATTGCGTAGCGAATCTATGTATAGATCTTCTGCAATGTTATACTTAATGACACTAGAGTCATACACTGTAAGCATATCCTGTTTGTAAAATGTGCTGTACAATCCTTGCTTCTCTTTTACCGTATCTTCAGACTCCGCTTGATTTTTGAGCATTAGAGAGAGGGCTGCAGAAAGGATAAAAAAGGTTACGATGAAAAGACGCCCTGGATTGAAATATTTTTTTCGTTCTCCAGCTACATAGGCTTTGGCTAGGAATACGGGTCTCCAAATATTAAGTAAAGTTTTGGCGAACTTGCTCTCCCAGTTAAAGATAGATGAAAAGACTTCTTTGATTAAGAGCCAAATGGACAACTTATAGCTCTTTATTTTTTGACCACAGGATTGGCAGTATTGATCAGAAGTGTTAATCTTGGCATTGCAATTGAGGCAAGCGATAATTGTATTTGGTTTGAGGTTTTGGTTTGGCATACTTAGGAGATGACGATTCTTCGATATTCAACGTTTTTAATTAAAATCATAATCTTTATATTATCTTATATAGTTAAGATTTTATTTATCATCAATCATATTATCCCAAAAATCACTATCCAATTTTTTGATTTCTATAATTCTTTCCGATTGAACTCCTAAGTTATGATTGTATATATATTCCGCTAATTTATCTCCATTAATAAGGACTATTTTAGTAGAAAAATTAAGACTCTGAGCATATTCATAGGCACCTTTTGTGAAATCCGAAGTTGTTATAAATACTCCTTTATCCGATTGTGCCACAGCTAATGCACCAACAAACTTTTGGATATCTTCTCTTGGAACTTTATTTTCAATGGCGTACCTTTTTGCTTGAATATTTATTCGACCAAATCCAAGAATATCCTCTCTTATGATTCCGTCTATCCCTTTGTCGTTAGAATACTGAGTTACTTGACCTGAATTTTTGATTTGTCCCCCATACCCCATTTTTTGCAAAAGCTGAACTACTAATTTTTCAAATTCGCGTGGATTCTTGGAAAGGATTGTATCTATTATTTCTCTATAAATAGAGTTTCTAATTCCTTGATATGATATATAAAGAGCCTCCTCAGGTGTACTATCAGCTTCGATTTGCTGCGTTTGAATTTCTTTTGAATTTGAATTCTTCTTTTTTGTTGGCTCCCTTGTTTGAAGTTTTTCCGCTATATACTCTTTAAGTTTGTTTGGGGTTTCAAGTATTTTTCTGCCTGCATCATTAATTTGATAAAGCCCTCTCTTTGGCTTAGAGACTAGTCCAGCCATATTTAAATAACTTAATGCCCATTGTACTCGATCCGTGAATATGGGCCCATTACCGGAATCATACATTTGCTCTTTCTCTTCTTCTGAAAGATTGAAATACACAGATAACGGTTCTTCAATTTCAAACCTTCTTCTCGCTTTTCCATCCGTAAGTAGTTTAAGGGCTGGTATTTGAATTTCATAGTATTTTGGTACTGACATCTATTTCATTTTTTGTAAACCACATCCAATATACACAATAGTACGTTATACAATCTCATTTACGCTTTGAAATCATTTCGCTGAGGGGTAGTAGCGAGCACGGAGATAGATGAATGAGCTATGAAGCCCTAGTTGAAGTAGCTCAGAACGATAGTGGCGAGATGCTTCAACTAGTTTGGCTGAATGCTCAGTCAGCTATCGGAGTAAAGCGGATGACCCGACTCCTTTTAGCGAGGAATTGTAGCAATAGAAAAGGAGGCAGCGCCAAAAAGAAAAACTCTAAAATTTTGGACAAAGGATGGTTTCATTATCATACTCACCTAGGTAGGCGATGCTCAATTCAAAAGAGCCTTGTCTAGTATTGAAAGTGTTGATAGCTTCTGTATTAAGATCATAGCTGAGACCTAGCAAAACACCATCAATCTCTAATCCGACCATTGCAATCACGGCATCATTCAAGACGCTATTGATAGCATCATTAGCAAAGCGAGTCCAAGCTCCTACATAAATCGCTGAGCTATTGTACTGATCCAGCCTTATCCGTAGATTGCTCCCAGCATTGATCTGCATTTGAGGTCCTTGAGTCATAAATAAAACGCGTGGTGAAAGTTGGTATCGACTCCCTAGCGCAATAACTGCTCCTCCATGAGCTGAAATGTTTCTAGCTAATGGCACATCGAGTCGCTCATCCAATCTATTTTCATAGAATGAGATACTAGGCTCGAAAATGTGATGTAATGCAGCTCCTCCAAAAAAAGAAAATCTCTTCGTTACCAGATGTTGATAATTTAAGCCAACGGAATAATCACCAAACGTGAAATTATTGATCGGCAATGTTTCAAGTGTAGGTAAATCGAAGGCATTTATTTCATTAAATTGATCATCAAATATAAGATCGTTGAAATTGATATTTCTTTGACTTATTCCGGCTTGGAATCCTAAGGTCAAAACCTTATTTTCTTTTTTATCCAATGCCTTGTGATAAGCTAGTGAAAGGGCCATTCTCGTCTCTCTAAAATCAAAACCTTCTACTTTGTCGTTGTAAAAAACAAGCCCAACTGCTATTTTGTCTTTCTTGACATAACGCAATAAATAATCTAGCCCAAACTTAACCTCTAGACTCGCAGCAAAAGTTCTGTAAGGATTATTAGCAACAGATCGCCACTGATCCCTATTGATCAAACCAACACGATATTTAGCATTAAATGCACCCGTCAGTGCTGGGTTTAACGTCAAGGGCGACGAATAAAACTGCGAAAAATGCCTGTCTTGCGCGTTTGCATATGAAACGCAAAACAATAGTATTGAAATTATGATAAGTTGCTTAATCACGATTGCTAATGTTTATATTAAGAAGCTAATCTTAAAGTAGTAGAACGTAAGATTACCTTCTATATTACGATGCAAAGGTAGTATTTAGTTGCGTAAAAAAATTAACCCATAGAAATTAAAAAAGGGCTAATTGCTGAACAATTAGCCCTTTTATTGCCCTATAGAGGGTATATATTTAGTTATTAAGCTGCGTTTTGACTTTCTTGACCACCATCTTTTGTGATTCAATTTCTTTCATGATTTCTTCTTTCTGAGCTTCAGCAGACTTGATGTTACTTTTAGCTTCTTCAATCTTCTGTTCAAACTTTTCGATATCCTTTAAAGAATTCTCTTTGCTTTTTTCGGCATCCTTCAAAGCCCCTTCCATGTCCTTTAATTTTTTCTGCTCTTCTTGAAGTATATTAGCTATGTACGTTTTAGAGACAATGCCAGAAAAGTCGTTCAACATATTCATTGCACTTTTATATTGATCAGGATGTGTCTCGGAATTAAGGTATGCGCCACCTAGATCATACCATACAGTAAGTTCTGTGTTATCTCCACGCTGGCTGACCAAAGCATATACATCAACAGTATTGTTGCTTATGTCTTCTAGCTTGGCATCATCAGCAAAAATTTCAGAAGATTTCTTGATCTTTCTGATCTTCCCTTTATGGTCTTTGATAAAGCTTTCCCATTCCTTAGATACTATTTTTTCTTCTGTATCAGGTAGTGTAACGATCAGCGCGTTTTGCTCTCCTTGGGACATCAATTTCTTAGCTTCAGTGATTTGCCCGAACATTATAGAAGTACTGAAGGCCGTTAGTAACAATAACATTAAGTTTTTCATATCAAAATAGTTTTAAATTCTTATAAATTTTGACTCCATTGAATAATACAAGTCACTCAAAGAATTCAAAAAAACTATAGTGGAATATTGCCATGTTTCTTTTTTGGCATTTTGGCGACTTTATTTTCAAGCATAGCAAATGCTTTTGATAGCTTGACTCTGGTATTTGTAGGATCTATCACTTCATCCACAAATCCACGTTGGGCTGCACGATAAGGATGAGCAAATTTCGTTGAGTATTCTTTCTCCTTTTCTGCCAGCTTTTTCTCGGGATTTTTTGCCTTTGCTATTTCTTTTCGGAAAATAATTTCACTTGCCCCCTTGGCACCCATTACTGCTATCTCGGCTGATGGCCAAGCGTAATTCATATCGGCTCCGATGTGCTTACTATTCATCACATCATAAGCTCCACCATAAGCCTTACGCGTGATTAAACTTACCCTAGGTACGGTTGCTTCGCTGAATGCATATAAGAGCTTGGCGCCATTCACAATTATGCCGTTCCATTCTTGATCAGTACCCGGCAAAAATCCCGGGACATCTACTAGTACGAGCAATGGAATATTAAAACAATCGCAAAAGCGAACGAAGCGTGCTGCCTTTTTGCTGCTATTGACATCCAAGCATCCTGCAAGTGACATGGGTTGATTGCCAACTATCCCAATACTTCTACCTGCCAATCTTGCAAAGCCCACAATTATGTTTTCAGCATAGTTTTCATGAATCTCAAAAAATGAATCCTCATCTACTATCTCATCAACGATATCTCTCATATCGTAAGGTTGATTAGCATTTTGAGGAACCATTTCTGCAAGCTTGGGGCGCAGCTCATCTCCTATGACATAGTGTTTTTTAAAAGGCTTCTGCTCACAATTTTGTGGCATATAACTCAATAGTTTTTTAATTTTTTGAATGCAATCCACGTCATGCTGCGCCGTGATATGGGTCACACCAGATTTGGTACTGTGCGTAGAGGCTCCACCTAGCTCTTCAGCAGTTACCTTTTCATTGGTTACTGTTTTGACTACATTCGGTCCAGTGACAAACATGTAAGATGTATTCTCTACCATCAAAGTGAAATCAGTCATAGCTGGCGAGTAAACAGCCCCTCCAGCGCACGGCCCCATAATAGCAGAAATCTGAGGTATCACACCTGATGCATGCACATTTCGAACAAAAATATCTGCGTAGCCACCTAATGACCTCACACCTTCCTGTATTCTAGCACCTCCACTATCATTGAGTCCTATTAATGGAGCTCCATTTTCCATGGCAAGATCCATGATCTTACATATTTTCTCGGCATGTGTTTCTGAAAGTGAACCGCCAAAAACAGTAAAATCTTGGGCAAACACATATACTAGTCTACCTTGTACAGTACCGTAGCCCGTGATCACTCCATCACCATAATATACTTGTTTATCCATCCCAAAGTCTGTAGTACGGTGGGTGACAAACATACCAATCTCTTCAAATGAATTGGTATCCAGCAATAGATCTACACGCTCTCTTGCTGTTAATTTACCTTTTGCATGCTGCTTCTGTATTCTATCCTCTCCACCTCCAAGGTGAGCACTTTGGATTTTATCATTTAAAGTTTTCAACTTTTCTTTCATTTCTTACTGATTTAGCGTCAGCAAAAATAGTATTAAAAAAAGATTATTAGGGCAAGAATCAAAAAAACCATATTTTTCGGCATTATTATTAAGGTATATTTATTCAACTTATCAACCTATAATATCAATGGCTACAACTACCGAAAATAAACTATCATCGAGAGTCAATAATATGGCTGAATCCGCTACCCTTTTGATGTCCAAATTGGCAAGAGAGTTAAGAGGAGAAGGGCACGATGTGATTAGTCTATCCCTTGGAGAACCTGATTTTGATACCCCAGATCATATAAAAGCCTTCGCTAAAAAAGCCCTAGATGAAGGCTATACTAAATACACCCCAGTTCCTGGTCTTCCAGAATTGAGCGAAGCTATTGTGACGAAATTCAAACGTGATAATAATCTAGACTATAGCATGGACGAAATAGTCGTCTCTAATGGAGCTAAGCAAAGCATTTTCAATATATGCATGGCGCTTCTAGATCCAGGTGATGAAGTGGCTGTTTTGACTCCTTTTTGGGTATCCTATTCAGCGATAATTAAATTAGCCGGCGGCATCCCTGTATATGTTAGTGCTGGTATAGAAGATGATTTTAAGGTTGACGCTGCTCAATTGAAGGCAGCGATTAATGAAAAAACAAAGTTTGTAATCTTTTCTTCTCCATGCAATCCAACAGGCTCGGTATATACAAAGGAGGAGTTGTCAGAAATATCGAAAGTCATATTAGAATTTCCTCAACTGCTGGTTGTTTCTGACGAGATATATGAGTTCATAAATTTCACCGAAGCACATGCAAGTATAGGTGCTCTACCTGGTATGAAAGAAAGAACTATCACTGTTAATGGTTTTGCCAAAGGCTTTGCCATGACTGGATGGCGGTTGGGATATATGGGTGCTCCAGTTTGGGTCGCTAAGGCTTGCGCCAAGATCCAAGGTCAGGTTACTTCAGGTGCAAATGCCTTTAGTCAAAAAGCGGGAGCTGATGCGCTGTTGGCTGACCTCGCTCCTACTCATCAAATGAAAGAAGCCTTTGCCAAAAGAAGAGAATTACTTATTGGTCTTTTGAATGAGATACCTGGCTTTAAAGTTAATTTTCCCAAAGGAGCATTTTACATTTTTCCTGATATATCCCATTTTATTGGAAAGGACTTGAATAATGGTGTTCACTTTAAGAATGATGTAGAATTTGCTTTGCATATCCTTCGTCAAGCTCATGTCGCGGTTGTCGCGGGATCTGCATTTGGTGCGCCTGGCTGTATCCGTATTTCATATGCCGCAAGCGAAGAGACTTTGACTGAAGCCGTGCGTAGAATTAAAGCTTACTTAGCTAGCTTAGTTTAATTTTTATTTGGGGTCATCTCCCACGCCCTGCATCCAGGCCATCGCATGTGGGAGTCGCTATGATCCGTGGCTCACTATTCGTTGTGCCTCCGCTAAAGCTTCAGCGACACGCGGTCGGCCCTGCGTCACCTGCACGCCTTAGCAATCGCATTGACTTGGTCTCCCACCTACACTACGTTGCGGTGTGACCACTCCTCAGCGCTTGCCCATAGATCATTCAAAAAAGTGATATATATTATCAGGAATGGTTCGGTAATTTCCGTAAAATTATAAATCAAACAAATGTAAATGTCTGATTATCTGCGTCTTATAATGCTATCTGCGGCTGCCTTAACATATTGGTTATCAGTGATTTAAAATTTATTACCGAACCATTGCTATCAGTATTAAAGAGCTATTAATAAGACCATGAAAAATAAAAAATGCCGGTCCCGAATAAAAATTCGAAACCGGCAACAATCTTTAAAGTAATAAGGTTCAATTTCAATTACTGACTTCCAGATATCAAAATGTACATTGTTTCATAAGCGTGAGAGCTAAATAAAATATCCTTATGCCCAATTCCACTCAATAATTGATATCCAAAATTAGCTAGAACATCAGTCAATAAGAGAGAATTTCATACGAATTGGGAAGAGAATTGTACTTATTTACAGGGATTTCCTTATTTCAGAGGGATTTGATCCAAATTTCTTTACAAACACCTTTTTAAAATACTTTACATCAGCCATACCTAAAGAATCTGCAATCATAGCAAATGAAATTTCAGGCTGCTTGATCACCATTTGATAAGCAATATCTAGACGTGTATTCTTTACTAGATTTCCAGGTGTTAATCCTGTAAGTGCTTTAACTTTTGCAAAAAATTGTGTCCTACTCATAAACATTTCGGAAGACAGATCATCTACCGAAAATGATCCGGATTTGATCTTGGTTTCTACCAAATCTTTAAGCTTCACTATCCACTCGATATCTATTTCAGAGATTTGCGGTGCCTCCTTTATTTGTTCTTTAGTTATTTGTTCTTTTACTGCTATTTCTTCATTTCCTATAGCATGTATTTCTAGAGTTTGCTGAATCTTTATCTGGATACTTTCTCTAGCTAAAATTATCTGCTTAAGTCTAGCCATTAACTCTTCCGAATTAAAAGGCTTTCCAAGATAAGCATGAGCACCTTTCCTAAAACCCTTAATCTTAGATACTGAGCTGCCCTTTGCTGTCAAAAGTATAATTGGTATGTGAGAGGTAATAATGTTCTTTTTCAATACTTCGAGTAATTGGAACCCATCCATATATGGCATCATTACATCTGAGATAATGATATCAGGTATGTGCTTGGCAGCAATATCCACGCCTTGCTTTCCATTATCAGCAACCAATACATGATAACCTTCATCTGCAAGAATACCTTTTATGTAAGCTTGCAAATCTTTATTGTCCTCAACCACTAATATTGTAGACTTAGATAGTTCTATTGAAGCTGGAGCAATAGACACCGCATTTATATCTGCATCTACTGGATTCAACACATTTTTCATAAGTTCAGATGATGAAATATTTTGCATATTTTCAGTGTCTGCTTCTGAAGCTAATGATTTTAAAAACGTAACTGTAAAAACTGTTCCTACATCTGGAGTACTATCTATATCTATGCGTCCATTAACCAAGCGAACCAACTCTTTTACCAAAGAGAGCCCTATCCCAGAACCCTCTTCTGCCCTAGTAGTCGATCCATCACTTTGATAAAATCTATCATAAATTTTTGCTATTTCCGCTTTCTTAATTCCAACCCCCGTATCTGACACTACGAATTGCCATGTCTTCGCATCCTTAGACAAAACATGTAAATTAATCTCGCCATTCTCAGGAGTAAATTTCAAAGCATTCGATAATAGGTTATAAAGAACTTTTTCTACGATATTTTTATCAAAATCAATTATCAATTCATTTAAATCAGATGTACACTTTAGAACTTGATTGTTTTTAACTGCAAGTGGTTTGAAGTAGCCAACTATTTCTTCGATTACTGGCAAAATATCACCATGAGAAATAGTCGGTTTCATTTTACTTTCTTCCAACTTAGATATATCAAGCAGTTGATTTACAAATAGCAGCAACTTTTGAGCATTATTAAAGATAATACTAGATTGATTTTTGACAGGTGGACTATCATTATTTAAAAGTTGTCTTGCAGGCTCTATTATTAGTGTTAATGGTGTCCTAAATTCATGGGTTATATTGGAGAAAAAGCGCGATTTCAACTCATCCAGCTGCTTCATTTGCTGCATTTCTTTTTCATTGAAAATTAATTCTTGCTGTAACTTCACTCTAGATAATCTAAAATTAAAGAGCATAACCAGTAACGAACAAGCAATTATCCCATAGATAAAATAAGCCAATGTACTTGCCCACCAGGCGCTGGCTATGTTAAATTCTAAGCTTGAATAATTTGGGTTTCTATCCCCTATTTCATTTACATCACAAACCTTAAGTGTATAGTTTCCAGGTGCAAGATTCGGATAACTTAATTCAGTTTTTTCACCTGCAAAAACCCAGTTCTTATCAACCCCTTCCATTTTGTAGTAATAATTAGTCTTTCCAGTGTTCCTAGTCTGTAAGCCCGCATATCGAATAGTTAAAAAGTTTTCATCATGCTTTAAACTTATCTGTTCCATATAAGCAAGTGGCTTTTTCAGTATATCATTACCATCCTTATATCTTACTACTTTATTATTAATCTTTAATTGAGTAAATGTAATTTTACCAAATACTGTAGCTTGAGTGAACTCAGTTGGATCAAGAAAAGATAAACCACTCACCCCACCAAAAACCAGCCTACCATCGTCTAATTTTAAGTATGCTCCAGCATTAAATTCATCTCCTTGTAAGTCATCAATAGCATCTGTAAAATTTCGAAATGTTTTACCTTCCAAATTAAATTGAGATAAACCTAGATTTGTACTCAACCAAAGATTCCCTAAATCGTCTGCTAAAATCCCATAAACAACATTGTTTGGGAGTCCATTCTCTGTTGTATATTGTTCACAGCTACCAGTTTCAATATTAATCTTGTATAGACCAGCTCCTTTTGTTCCTATCCATACATACTTTTCAGGCTCATTGGGATCAAGTAGGCTTCCAAGCACGTTATTTGTACTCAAATCTTCACATAGATAATATTTTTTATAAGAAATAGTTTTGTTGATTTCATCTGGAATTATATTTATAAGTCCTTTTGATGTAGACAATAAAAGTTCGCCCTCTTTCGTCTCTGCTACACTATTGACTTCAATAATAATGTTATCATCCCAAGCATCTGTATAACTGTAATAACTTAGTGTATCTGCCTTATCCCAATGGAGAGCAATATTACCATTCACATAAAAGCACCAAAATCTTCCTTTTGTATCTAAGTGAATAACACCATGTGATATTTTTTTTGAATTAATTACTTTTTCTGTATCTCCTTCAGAGACTACAAGTTTTTCTCCCCCATATAGTTGATAAAGCTTGTCCTTATTCTTGACAAACAAATTATGTTTAGATTCATCCAAAATTTCACCATCTAAACTGATTAGATACCGGTCACTAAGTGATAATGTATTTTCATCGTACTTTTGAATATTACTTGGTGAGATATCTATATAAATATTTTTAATTTCTGGCTGTTCCGGGTTTATACATCTGACACCGTATCCATTTGTAGTAATCCAAATTTTGTTCAATTTATCTAAATAAAATCCAAGGCAAATTGACTCATCTATTATAGGTATTAGAGTTGGTTTCTGCTCATTTAATTCTGATGCAAGTACTTTGTAAAACTTATTATTGACCATCATCCAAAGGTTGCCAGCCTTATCTGTGTGAATATAATTCTGAATATTTAAATTATAAGCACGTCTTTTATCTGAATTTAGGTCAAAATTTAATTTATAGGAATGCAAGATTTTTCGCCCTTCGTAGCAATATAAATTTCCGTTTATATAGATCCAATTATAAGGGTCATCTTCCAATGTGTCGAAAACGAAAAAATCTTTTCTATTTTCATTGGGAATGCTAACTAAAGGGCTAAACTTCTTTTCATTTACTGCTTTAAATTCAATAGAATTTTGAGTGTAAATAAATATGTCTCCAGATTGGAGCACTTTTGGTCGACACCACTCTTTTGGTATAGGAAAGTCTTTACCCTTAATATGCTCAGTAAAACTGATATCCCTAATTTCTTTGTCATTGACCCCAATAATTTCACTATAAGTCGAATCAGAAGTTATCCAAATTCTACCGTCCCTAGTCCTGGAGAGAGAAAGAAAACTAAGTTTATCTTTTGAAGATTTACTAAATTGAAAGCCAAAGTGATGAAAAACTTCTGTCTTAGGATCAAAGCATTCAATTCCATTATAATGGGTAGAAATCCAAATGCGCCCCATCTTGTCCTGAACTATAGATGTAGTTCTATTATCAATCAAAGAAGTAGAATCTCTTAAATCATTTTTAAAATGTTTAAATGTGTACCCATCGTATCGGTCTAAACCGTTAATAGTTGCAAACCAAAAAAAACCTTGCTCATCTTGCAAAACAGAAGATACGAAACCTTGGGCAAGACCATCCGCAACCGTGATAGATTCGATTTTATGCTCCTGTGCTAATAGAGAAAATTGACAGCCTGCAAGGCATAAAAAAACTATGACAATAGAAAGCAAAGAAAATTTTGCATTGAAGATATTCATAGGCAAAATGCCGCGTTTAGATCAAAAGTTATCATTCAAAAAAGTCACAAAAGTACTTATTATTGTGAGTAGTACACTTATCTCTAATCAAGTGCACCTTGATTACCCTTTTAAATGTACGATTTTCTACTCTTTTCGTACATTTTTCGACTACTTGGATTGCTTTTGAGATCTTACTATCAGGAGTTAAAGGGATACTAAGTAGCTTAAAAACTAAATACGAGGACCAGACTATGAGTGAGTGATAGTAGAGAAGTTGATAGCCTCCGTCAAACTGAACCCTTCAGAGCAGTTCACCTAAAAACTTTAAAAGACGACGATCAGAAATCGTAGGCTTTATAAGTTAATTTCGCAGTGTTGAAAAAGGAAGTGATTGTTGTAGCACCACAGAATGGATAGTTAACAAATATCTATCTTTGAGGCGGTAATATGGTTGAGCCGAGTGATTTGACATAGAAAATCGAAGAATAAAATATGAATAAACAAGTATTTGCTGCGCTGTCCTTAGTCTGTGGTTTATTGGGTTTCAATTTAATAGCGATTGTGCAAACTTTTGGTTACTTGCAATTATCTAGGCATCTCGAAGCGGGAAACACTATTACAACTGTTTACGCAATTGGTGGATTCTATAAAATCTCAGCATTGGTACTTGGTATATTGGCAATAGTACTTTGTTATCTGTACTATCGATCACAAGAAACTGATGCTAGATTAATCAGCTATCTTGGAGGCATATTTGGTGTACTAAGTGCGTTTCTAGCTATCTTTCCATTATATCTTTGGATGTTGAAGTAATTTTAGTCCAGTTCAATTGAATATATTAATAGGTAAATGCGTTATATCTTGAAATCAAGATTAAACCAGTAAAATCAAAATCATGAAATCCAATTGGAAATATTCTCTTCTTATCGTTTTTTCAATATTTATTTTCAATCAAGCTAGTGCTCAACTAGGTATCAAGGCGGGTTATAATCTAAGTAGCTTAAACTATTTCGCTGATGGTGACACCAATTTCAATGAAGAATTTATAAGTGGATATCAATTAGGTTTAGTGTATCGTCTAGGATTAGGAGATAAAATATCGTTTCAACCTGAAGTGGCTTATTATACTAATGGCGGCAATTCTCAGTTCTTTAATACTGCTGTGGAACGCACCTATCAAAATGTCAAGGCAAATGGTTTGATAAACTATAATCTGATAGGTAATAATGATGGACTATCGCTGCAGTTGACAGGAGGAATATTTGGTGGCTATGCTGTAAGTGCGGAAGTCGGCCTTGATGGTATGGAGAAAGATAAAGTAAACTTTGATGAAGATAGACTAAGACGAACAAATGTTGGATATATATTTGGTGCGGGTATTAAATTTAATAGTTTTATTTTCTCTGTTCGAGGGTCAATAGGTACTAGTGAGTTACTAATGTTTCAAACTGATGGTATGGGAAGTGCCTTTGATGCAAATGTAAAAAGTAGAGAATTTTCATTTATTGGAATATATCTTTTTTAATAGGCGTAAAATATCAGGTCCTTATATTCTAAAAAGGGAGAAGCGGATGGGCTTCTCCCTTTTTTTATTTTAAATAATGAGTCCACTTCGAAAAAAGTTTTTTTGAGTGAGCGGTAGTAAGCAGTCCGATCTCTGATCGGAAGTCCGTGCATGGCCTGTGCGTGGATGGGACCGGAGTGACAACGGAGTGCTGGATGGCGCGACCCTTGTTTTCTGGTGGCATAGCAGCAGGGGAAACAAGGGGCACTCCCAAATAATAATTAGAATTATAGACAATCTTACACAATCCTTGCGTTCAAATATCGAATAAACTTTATATTGGAACTTAAAATCAAAGCCAGATGAGAAAATTATTTTTTTTGGTAACTCTTAGCCTTAGTATGCTGTTATTAGGGTGCGGAGAAATTACTAATATGCAAAACGAAGAAATGAAGGAATCAGCAATGTTTGAAAAGATGACTGTGAAAGCGCCAATAGCTAAGAAGGTGCCCAAGGAGTTGACGATACATGGCGATACAAGAATTGACAATTACTATTGGATGAATCAGCGAGAGGATCCTGAAGTAATTGCCCACCTCAATGCGGAAAATACGTATAAGGACACCATTCTGTCGCACACTGAAAAGTTTCAAGAAAAACTCTTTGAAGAAATAAAGGGGCGAATAAAGCAGACTGATATGTCTGTGCCGTATACCCAAAATGGATACTCCTACCGAACTAAATTTGAGGAAGGCAAAGAGTATCCAATATACGCAAGAAATAAGGGTGACAAAAACGGCAAAGAGGAAATCATGCTCGACGTAAACGAACTTGCTAAGGGTTTTGATTATTATAATGTAGCGGGTAGATCCGTAAGTCCTAATAATAAAATCTTGGCTTATGGTGAAGATACATTGAGTAGAAGAATCTATACGCTCCGATTTAAAAATCTAGAGACGGGAGAAATGTTGAGTGACGTGATCCCAAACAATACAGGAAGTGCTGTATGGGGTAACGACAATAAGACGATATTTTATACGGTCAAAGATGATGCACTGCGTGCATACAAAATCTTTCGACATACTTTGGGGACTGATACTAGCAAGGACGAGCTGATGTTTCACGAAAAAGATGACACTTACTCAGCGTACTGTTGGAAATCTAAGTCGAAGAAGTACATCATGATTGGTTCGTTTCAAACTCTAGCATCAGAATTCAGAACGCTAGATGCTGATCATCCAACAGGCGATTTTAAAGTTTTTCAGCCTAGAGATTATGAAAACAAACTGGAATATTCTGTTAGTCACTATGGCGATAAGTTTTATATCCGAACCAATCTAGATGCGAAGAATTTTCGCTTGATGGAAACACCCGTAAATGCAACCGGCAAGGAAAACTGGAAAGAAGTAATTGCACACCGTGACGATGTATTGTTGGAAGGGGTAGAAATATTCAAAGACTACAAGGTACTTTCTGAACGTATCCAAGGAATCACAAAACTCCGTGTCATCAAAAATAGTGGTGAGGATTATTATATCGACTTTCCTGATGATGCATATCTTGCCTATACTTCTATCAATCCAGAGTTTGATAATGAACTATTGAGAATCGGATATACAAGTCTTACCACTCCAAATAGCACCTATGACTTCAATGTAAACTCTAAGGAAATGGAGTTGCTAAAACAGCAAGAAGTATTAGGAAAGTTCGATGCCAATGAATATGCGTCTGAACGTATCATGGCTAAAGCGAGAGATGGTGCAGAAGTGCCTGTGTCCATTGTATATAGAAAAGATACCAAGCTTGGTGCATCTACTCCCCTACTATTATATGCCTATGGATCGTATGGTTCAAGTATGGATCCATATTTTTCTAGTACACGATTGAGTTTATTGGATCGTGGTTTTGTATTTGCTATAGCGCATATACGAGGTGGTGAAGAAATGGGTAGACATTGGTATGAGGATGGCAAACTGCTCAAGAAGAAAAATACTTTTTACGACTTCATAGATTGTGCGGAACATCTTATAGCTAATAACTATACGAGTAGCGACAACATGTATGCCATGGGTGGTAGTGCTGGTGGTCTCCTCATGGGAGCTGTCATAAACATGCGTCCTGACTTGTGGAATGGTGTCATAGCTGCAGTACCTTTTGTAGATGTAATCACTACCATGTTAGATGAAACTATTCCTTTGACTACGGGTGAGTTTGATGAATGGGGTAATCCTAAAAATGAAGAGTACTATAAATATATGAAAGCTTATTCGCCATACGATAATATTGAAGCTAAGGACTACCCTGCCCTAATGGTTACCACTGGATTGCATGATAGTCAAGTGCAATATTGGGAGCCTGCAAAATGGGTAGCGAAACTCAGAGAAATGAAAACGGATAATAACCCTCTCGTAATGCATTGCAATATGAGTACGGGTCACGGTGGCGCATCTGGTCGTTTTGAAAGATTTAAAGAAACTGCCATGGAATATGCTTTCTTTTTGGATTTGGCCGGAAAGGGAGATGAACCAATGCTGCAATAATTAATTTTAGACTGTTAGTGATTAGCTGTTTGGATAAGTGATCTGAATAGCTAATCACCAACAGTCATAAAAAACATAAAATTAATGTCAGGAGGAGATTGGAAAACCATGTTCAAAGCCATCCAAGATGGTGACTATGAACTGGTTAAATACTACCTGCGTATGGGAATAGATCCCAACTATCAACACCCTGAGTATATGGCTGCTCCGCTTATTGAAAGTTTCCGATTTGATCACTTCGAAATCACAAAACTGCTGCTTGAAAATGGCGCTGACCCAGAGATCAAGGAAGCGATGGGTGGTGAGTCTGCAATGGAAATAGCAGAATTATTAAACAAGTCTGAAGCAATACAAATCCTAAATGAATACATAACTAGATGAATGGTTCGGTAATTTCTTGCAAATTCTAAATCAAAGCCAATCAAAAAATTGGATAGCATCTAGCTATCCAATTTACTATTTATATTGCAGCATACTGGTTACCAGTGATTTAAAATTTATCATCAAAACCTCTTTAGAAAATAGTAGCATCTAATTAGCTCATCGCCAAAAAGATAAAATTCAATTCGTATTCGCTCTTTTTTCTAATACAATTAGATTCACGCTATCTGACATCACTGTTCTGTGTACAGAATGTTACTTTTCGTGTACAATTAAAGTCTTAATTACATGAGATAATTAAGTTTATTCTCGACATTTATTTATAACCATTAAAACGCACAATCGAAATGGAAACCGCAGCAGCAACTGATGCAATTGCAAAGTATACAAATATGGCCTTGGAGTACGCTCCAACCATAGCACTAGCATTACTTACATTAATTATTGGATTTTGGATTATTAAGAGAATAGTCAAATTTGCAGACCTAGCTATTCAGCGATCTGGAATGGATGCTACCTTATCCGCTTTCCTTTCTTCTATGATCGCCATAGCTTTGAAGATCATGTTGCTATTATCAGTAGCATCTATGTTTGGAATAAACACGACTTCATTCATAGCGATATTCTCCGCCTTGATGGTAGGTATTGGTATGGCACTAAATGGCACACTAGGTCACATAGCTTCAGGAGTAATGTTGATGATATTCAAACCTTTTAAGGCTGGGGATTTAGTCAAGATAGGTGGAGCACAATCTATGGGCGTGGTGGATAGCATTACTGCATTCAATACTACGCTAAAGACATTGGACAATCAAAGAATCATCATTGCAAACAGTAATGTAACGGGTAACGATATCACTAATGTATCAGGTCAAGGTACAGTAGGTGTAGAACTTACTTACGGTATAGGTTATAATGATGATATCGACAAAGCAAGAAAGATCATCTTGGAAGTTGGGAAATCTTGCCCTCATGTTTTAGACACGCCTGCTCAGGGTGTAGTGGTAGCCAATCTTGGAGACAGTTCGGTAGACTTAGCTACTCGTCCATTTTGCGACCCTACTCACTACTGGGATGTTTTCTTTTATATGCAGGAAAATGTGAAGAAAGAATTTGACAAGCAAAATATTGGAATTCCATATCCAACAATGGATATCAATATGATTGGTCAAAATCAAGAAGTGATGAATTAATCTTTCTATTACTAATTAAAAATCTCAGTTCGCAATATGCGAACTGAGATTTTTTTTATTGTATCAAACTCAAGGTTAGGCAAATCATAGCCTTTACACTAGTCGATCATAGATCCCAACCAATTTCTCCTTTTCATTATCCCAACACAATTCTGCAGCTGCGATAATGCAGTTTTGTTGGAGCCTGTTATAATGTTCTTCATCCTCTAGCCTCCTAACTGCGTTTACTATACTTTCTACGCTTAGGTCATCTACTAATTCAGCTATTTGATAGCGATCATTGATAGCCTTGTATTCAGGAAAATTTATATGAATAGCAGGTACTCCAGCTTGGATAAAATCAAAGGTTCTATTTGCTAAAGAATAATAGTAGCTCAATCCAGCATTTTCTAATAAATTTATTCCAATCCATGCCTTAGGGGTAAGCTCCTTCAACTCATGTGGCTCTACATAACCCCACATTTTGATTCTTACTTTTGCAGTAGACCCTAGCGCTAAGTCTTTGATTTTTTCATACTCATCACCATCGCCAACGATCCATAGTTTATATTCTTCACTCAGCTTCGGCATCGCTTCTATCATCTCTTTTAGTCCACGTCCTGTATTTACTGCGCCTTGATATAAAATGATCTTTTCGTCCGACTTAGTTAATTCTCTATTATTTCTAAAAGGTACATTTCTGATGACCTCAAATTCTTGATTATATCTATCTTCGAAAATCTTAGCCAAACTTGGCCCTACAGTGTAACTAGTAGTTGCTTTAGGGACGAAAGTTCTCTCAATCCAAGACCAAATGTTATGCAAGTATTTTCTACTGACTATTTCCGGAACCTCAGTAAACAATTCGTGCGCATCATAAACCATTTTTTTACCTTTCATACGACTTGCGATACTTGCCGGCATGATTGTATCTAGGTCTACTGCATTTACAATATCAAAACGATGAGTCATTAAATAAACCAATAGTCTTAGGTTGAATTCCAAGTACATCCATAGGCCTGAATCACTCATACAAAGAATTCTTTTTTGCTCATATTCTTGATCTGATAACTTAATGGACTTTTCCTTAACTCTGCCGACCAGGACGACTTCATACCCTGCCTCGGCCAATGCAGTACAAACCCGTTGCATGCGCTGGTCATAGCTCAAATCATTGATAACCGTACAGATTATTTTTGTGGGTCTGTCCATTTTAGGATTTCTTCGTGTTTATGTATGTACCCTTCATCGATAAGATAGCTAAGTAGTTTTGTGATTTTTTTTCTAGTTTTTAAGTTGAACGATTCTATTACATGTTCTTGTTGCAAATCATCTTTTTGCACTAAGTTTTTGATTTTATCTTTCAGCCTTAAAGCCTCTTCCGCCGATATACCTTCGACGTAAATTCCTCTGCATATGTCACAAGTGCCACACTTGTCCACTTCTTCACCGAAGTATCTAAGTAATTGTACTTGTCGACATTCCAATTTTTCTGCATAGTCTAACATGGCCTGCACATTGATCTTATATCTCTCTCTTAAGAAATTTAAACGCTTAGCATCAAATACCATATTGTCCGCATCCTCTCTTGGCAACAAATAAGTCAATTGAGGTTTATTTTTAGTAGGTATATAAGTCAGAATATTTAATTTAGTCAAATCTTCAAATTGCTTCTTCAGCTCAGAAGTTTCCATTTTCAAAAACTTTGCAAGTTTAGATTCTTGAACAGCTACCGGAAATTCAAAGGCCCCTTGATATACTCTCAGGATAGCCTTGATCACTAGTTCATACTTTTTATTTTTAAGCAAAAAATCATAAAGTCTATCTTTATTTACACGAACCTTCACTTTTGCTGGGATATACACAGCATCACTCATCTGTATGTACCCATTTGTCTCAAGTACTTTTAATGCATTGTAACAAACGACTGGTTCAAAATTAAACCTATTGACAAATTGTTCTAAATGAAAATCTAGACTTTGGCCAGTTCCACTTCCAATAGCCATCTGATAAAAATTTCCTAAAGCTCGATATACTCTACGTACTTCTTCCAGCGGTGGGAAACTATTTTCCATATTGCGTTCCAGCTTCACTCTATCTTCTGGATTGTAGATCAAAGCAGCATAGCTTCTTTCTCCATCTCTACCTGCTCTGCCCGCTTCTTGAAAGTAAGCTTCCACACTATCCGGAACATCTACATGCACTACTGTACGCACATCAGGTTTATCTATTCCCATCCCAAATGCATTAGTCGATACAATTATTCTAGTTTGCCCGGACAGCCATTGGTCTTGTTTTATTGACCTTTGCTCGGTAGTCAAGCCGGCGTGATAAAAATCAGCAGTAATATTATTTTTTCTAAGTAGGTTGGCTATTTCCACTGTTCTTTTTCTACTGCGAGTGTACACGATTCCAGAGCCAGGTATTTTATTAAAAATCTCTAAAAGCTTTTGCCTTTTGTTTTCGTCGTGTACCAAAACGTACCACAAATTTTCTCTACGGAAACTTTTTTGTAAAACATTCTCCTTTTTGAATTCCAGTTTTTCTTGGATGTCAATGACCACTTTTTCGGTTGCTGTAGCGGTGAGCGCCAATACTGGCACATCTGGAAAGTGTTCTCTAAAACTTGCAATTTCTAAATATGGAGGCCGAAAATCATATCCCCACTGAGAGATGCAGTGGGCCTCATCTACTGCGATAAGCTGCACATTCATTTGCTTCATCCGCGCCAATGCCAACTCACTTTTTAATCGCTCAGGAGAGACATACAAAAACTTTACATCCCCATAAATGCAATTGTCCAAAATGCGATCTATATCCGATCTGTAAAGTCCAGAATAAATTGCTTCAGCTTTAATCTTTTTTGCTTTTAAATTTTTCACCTGATCTTTCATCAGAGCGATTAGCGGAGATACCACAATACAAATCCCCTCTTTACACAGAGCTGGCACCTGAAAACAAATAGACTTACCACCCCCAGTTGGCAACAAGGCAAGGGTATCTACCCCATCCAGAGCACACTGAATTATTTCTTCTTGCAAGGGCCGAAACGAATCATACCCCCAAAATTGTTTTAGGATTGTTTTAGGCTGTGCGACAGACGCCACTTTTTTCTTGTAAAAATACCATTAATTTTCAATAGACTACTCAGCTATTTAAATATGTCTTGGGCGACTCACCGATTTTGCAAGGCATACGCTTCAGCCCCCTTCTCAAAATTGCAAAATCGTTGACCAGGCTGTGCAGGGGTCCGCTGTCGCTCCCGTATTGCGCCTGCTACACGCCATCCTTGGCTCAGGCTTATACTCTCGAGCAAAGCTCGATACCCTTACCATCCTTGCCGCAGGGCCGATACTAAAATTAGAAAGAATGAACAATTGGGATAAGTATAGCTCAAAGATCAATTGGATCAAATGATATACTAGGTATAGAATTGTAATCTAAACAGCGTTATCTAGATTTTTTTGAACTTACTCTTGACTTCTTTTTCTTTTTCCTCATCTTCTCTCTGTCCTTCTTTTTTTGTAGCCGTTCTTTTTTGATTTGCTTTCTCTTCTGGTCTGATTCCTTTTTCTTGATTTTACTTAGATTAGGTTTATATCTAAATAACTCCTTCTCTGGCACCGGTTGATCTGAGAAAGATCTAAACTCCGGATTCCACTCCATTCCATATTCATCTGTGAGGTTAATAGATACAAATATATTACCCACAAAATACCAATCCGGCTTATCAGGATTACCTCTAATATTACCTTGCGCATCCGCAAAATTCAAAGAAGGATCAAATTCGCCACCTCTAAAGGAAAGTGTTGCTGCTAATGGATCTTGCTGAGCCAAAAGTTCAAGATTTGGATAGACACCCGATACATCATCTAGATAATCTGTTGTAGTGATTCTCATTCCAAAATCAATACCCACGTTTACTAGTGAACTCAAGTTCCATTTAAAACCAATCCCGAATGGAACGGCTAAAGCAATAGCACTATATGGTTTTGTACCAGAGACTGTATTGCCCTGTCCTTCTGTCCCTAAGGGTCTCAGATTATATAGCGTACCTTGAAACTCAGCCTGCGGATTGAAATAAAATCCAGAAATTCCGACATATAAATATGGTAAAGCATTTTTTTGTTCTCTTGGGCTGTAGGGAGTGATGCTGATTTCGTTTACGAATCCGAGCTCTACGACATTCGTTTTGAAGTTTAAGTTTCTTCTACGTAAACCAAGAGATCTATTATTGGAATCTGAACCAGAGAGTTCCAACTTATTGAGATAAGCCCTAAATGAGATAAAGGGAGTCATTTGGTATCGACCAAAAATGCCAAAAGCTGGATTATATTCGTTAGGAGCCAAGTGATCTTCAACCAGATCACCCATATAATTTGATGCACCCAATGAAAAACCTGTTTCTAGCCATTGACCCGAAATGGGGGTATAGGTGCAAAATGAAATTGACAAGAAAGCTAAAATGGAAACTAATCGGCTCATTACTAGCATTTTAAATACTCAATGGGCAATGCTGATCGTATAAAACCAATATTGCCCATCGAAAGCGATCAAATAAAGATCACATATCTAAAGTCTACTGTACAAATAAGATTCCAAATTTGGAGCTTAGCCCCTGGTATTAAAGAAAGTAACTAGAATGTTGGGCATCCCGACTTTCTCTTAGATTTTCTTCTTCCTCCTACTAAACCATTATCAGCGAAATTATACGAAATGAAAACTGCACCGATGATATAAGTATCATCTTTTTCTGCATTACCTCTTTGGCTAGTAGGTTCTCTTACGATTACTTCGTCACTAATTTCGCCAGCTCTGTCGTTTAGAGCAGCGGCTAATTCGCCATTACCAGCTAGGATCAAGCTTTGATCACCGTATAGACCACTGACATCATCAATATAGTCTGTGAAAGTCTTACGTAGACCCACTTCCAAACCAATATTCCATTGATCATTTAAAGCGTACTTAACACCGACTCCTACAGGAATTGCAATTTGAAATAATTTATATTCTTCTGGAAACTCTCCCCCTAATCCTTGTCCTTCAGTACCTAAAGGCTGAAGATTAACCCACTCATTATCAAAAAATGCTTGTGGATCAAAACGGAAGTAAGAAACCCCAGCAAAGATGTACGGAGAAAAAATACGCTCATAATTATATGGCTGATAGCCTAAGATATTAAACTCTCCAGTAAACGAGGCTTCAAAAATATTTGATCTGAAGCTTAAGTTTCTTTCTATTTGTGAATCTGTAGAAGCCTTCGCATCTTCTGCGGAGATTTTAGCATAGTTTAAACCTAGCTTTACAGCAACATAGTTGTTGATATTATATCTACCAAAAACACCTCCCGAAAAATGAAGTTGACTTAAGCTTCCAGAAATAGAATTTGGAGCTAGATCTCCCTGATAACTAGATAAACCAACTGCTAGACCTGCTTCAAGTTGGGCATTTGCAGATTTTTGAATGAGCAAGAAGCTCATGACCATTAAGGCTGTTATAAATACTTTTTTCATGTCTTATAATTTGTAGTGCAATAGTGCTATAATATACGTAAAACGCAAAATTAATGCTAATTAATGCGATTTTACTTAAAAATTTATGATTTTATTAAAATTCTCACGACACTTCGATTTCGTTATAATTACCTATTTTTGGACATAAATTATTCATTAAAACAATAATCATGAAATTAAGGTCAATATTGATCATTTGTATTGCAGTTGCAATGCAATCCCTTCAAGCCCAAGCTCCTGAAAACTGGTTTCACTTGGACAGTAAAGCTGATGGCTATAATGGCGTAAGCTCAGATAAGGCTTACAATGAACTTCTTACTGGTATGCAGTCAAAAACGGTAGTTGTTGCTGTTATAGATTCAGGTGTAGATACGGAGCACGAAGATTTAGCTCCAGTGATGTGGGTGAATAGTGATGAAGTACCTGGCAACGGAATAGATGACGATAACAATGGCTATATAGATGATATCCATGGTTGGAATTTTATCGGTGGAAAAAATGGAAACGTTGACGCTGATACGTATGAAGCTACTAGAGTTTATAAAAAGTTAAACGTTAAGTACGCAAATGTAAATGGAGAAAAATTAAAGGGAAAGAAGAAGCGGGAATACGATATGTATATGACCGTTAAAAACGAAGTAGAATCAAAATTAGAAACTGCTACTGCTCAACTAGAATCCCTAAAAGCTACAAAGACTATGTTGAATGGTGCTCTAGATGCTCTAGATAAAGCGCTTGGTGATAAACCATTGACTAAAGCAGCTGTAGAAGGTTTAGATGTTTCTAATAATGAACAATTGGCAATAGCACAAAATGTTCTTGGACGTATCTGGTCTCAAGGAGAAGAAGTGGGTTCAGTTCAAGAAATAAGAGAAGAAGTAGCGGATCAAATTAAGCAAGGAGGAGAATATTACCAAGGCCAAGTTGATCATGCTTACAATGTTGATTTTAATCCAAGAACTATCATTGGTGACAACTATGCTGATTCTTATGAAAAAGGATACGGAAACAATACTTATGAAGGTCCGGATGCTTTTCACGGTACGCACGTAGCAGGTATCATAGCTGCAGCAAGAAATAATGGTAAAGGAATGAATGGTGTAGCAGACAATGTTAGAATTATGACTTTGAGAGCTGTTCCTAATGGTGATGAAAGAGATAAAGATGTTGCAAACGCAATCATCTATGCCGTTGATAATGGCGCCTCAATCATTAATATGAGTTTTGGAAAAGGATTTAGCTGGGATAAGGTAGCTGTTGACAAAGCAGTAAAGTATGCTTGTAAGAATGATGTTCTTCTTGTACACGCTGCTGGAAATGCTGCTCAAAATAATGACACCGCAGAAAACTATCCAAGAGATGAGTACTTCAAGAAAAATGGTAAGCCTAAAGGAAAATATGCTTCTTGTTGGATGGAAATAGGAGCTCTTTCTTGGAAAGATGGAGCTGATCTTCCTGCTACTTTTAGTAATTATGGAAAAAAGAATGTAGATGTTTTTGCACCTGGTGTAGCTATATATTCAACAACTCCTGATGATAACTATAGAAATGCACAAGGAACATCAATGGCTTCTCCGGTAGTAGCGGGTGTTGCTGCTATGCTTAGATCGTACTTCCCTACTCTTTCAGCACAACAGACTAAGGATATTTTAATGAAGTCTTCTATCAAGATGACAAATAAAGTAAATGTTCCTGGAAGCGATGATGGAATGAAATCATTTAGTACCCTTTCCGTATCTGGAGGGATTGTAAATGCATACTCAGCTGTAAAAATGGCTAAAACAATAAAAGGAGAAAAGAAGAAATAATTATTCGTTCTCTTAAAAGAAAAGCCCATTCATGTTTCTATGAATGGGCTTTTCTTTTTGCAGCTAACTATTTTTAAGTAACTATTAGTTCTTCAATATATGGCTCTTCTAGTTCTTTATTAATAAGATCTTTCAATTGCTCTCTTTGAATAAATAAATCATGTTTTACTGGAGCAGAACTTATTTTGATATAAAGTTTTCTTCCATTCAGCTTTATATCAGTAGTATATCTATTTATTGTTGGACTCATCTCTTCCGTCCAAAACGTTCTGACTTTATATTCTATATACTTAGGCCTTAGATTAAAAGCATCAATAAAATTCGAAACTAAATCTTTTATTTCTTTATCATTATGCCGGTTCATACATTTCTACTTTACCCTGTACTACTGAAAATTCAATATGTGGCTTATCGACTTGTGAAATTATACTATTTATTCTATCTCTATCTGTATCTGTTATAAAAACTTGTCCAAAAGTATCTTCTTGTAATAGCTGCATTACTTTTGCTACTCGTTCAGCGTCTAATTTATCAAAGATATCATCAAGTAGTAGTATCGGCTTAATATTTTTCCTTCTTCGCAGAAATTCATATTGCGCCATTTTTAAGCTTATCAAGAAAGATTTTCTCTGACCCTGAGATGCAATTTTTTTCAAAGCTTTACCTCCAAAATCGAATACCAAGTCATCGCGGTGAATTCCAGTAGAGGTATGTTCTAAATAGTAGTCTTTTTCAAAGTTAGCCTTCAACAATTCGCTATAATCTTGATCATTAATTTGACTCCTGTATCTAATATCAACCGGCTCTGTTCCATCTGATATAACAACATAGAATCCTTTGAATACAGGCAGAAAGGCTTCTAAAAATTCAGTTCTCTTCTTATGGATATAATGACAAGAAGGGACCAACTGTGTATCATATGTATTGATAAGCAATCGATCTGGTTGATTCGCTTTTCTTATTTTCTTTAAGGCAGCGTTCCTTTGCTTTATGAGTAAATTGTAGCTTAATAAATGTTGTAAATAAACAGGATCGTCTTGACATAAAACATTATCGATAAATCGACGCCTCGTTTCTCCACTATCTAAAATGAGTTTTATATCATCAGGTGCAATCATAACAATAGGGAAAGTCCCGATATGCTCAGCCATTTTTTCATAAGGAACTTTATTTTTCTCAACTATTTTTTTCTTACTATTTTGATACTTAACTACTATAGAAATATCGCTATCGACTCGCTTTATCGAGGATTCCAAACGATAGAAGTTCTCTTCATTCTTCACGATTTGACGATCTGAAACTCCAAAATATGATTTGGTCATACAGATAGCATATATAGAGTCTAGGAGATTGGTCTTCCCTGAACCATTCAAGCCAATAAAGCAGTTCAGTCCTTCAGAGAAATCCAACTTTGCTAATGCGTAGTTTTTAAAATTAGTGAGTTTTATATCCTTGAGAAACAAGTAGGTATGATTTAAATTATTTGATTATCTGCTGTAAATCATGAAATATAGTCACAATACTCCTAGATTTCATACAATTCTTTCACCTTTATTTTAATTAATGCGTTTATTGAAGTAGCGTGATTCCGATAAGTTATCTACCAATGATGCGATAATTAATAGCTACAATGTATATCTAGGACTTTGAAGGAATCATTTTATGCGCTATCTTGCGCAAAAGAATAAAATATGGCTACTGTGGCAACAAACAAAAAAACAGCTAAAAAGGCTAAAATATCAAAGGAAACCTACAAAGAATGGTACACTTTGATGCTTCGGATAAGAAAATTTGAAGAGAGAGCACTGATGATGTATGGTCAACAAAAAATCCGAGGATTTTGCCACGTTTACATAGGGCAAGAGGCGGTAGCAGCAGGAATTGAGTCCGCACTTACCAAAGATGATGCTATTGTTACTGCTTATAGACAGCATGGTATAGCATTAGGTAGAGGCGTTCCGGCTGACAAAGCAATGGCTGAGCTATACGGCAAAGAAACAGGAATCAACAAAGGCAAAGGAGGCTCTATGCACTTCTTTTCTAAGGAAGATAAATATTTTGGAGGTAATGGCATAGTTGGAGCACAAATTCCAATAGGTGCAGGTATCGCATTTGCTGAAAAGTATAAAGGAACTGACAACCTATGTGTGACTATGTTTGGTGACGGTGCAGCACGTCAAGGCGCATTGCATGAAGCTTTTAACATGTCTATGACTTGGAAGTTGCCAGTGTTGTTTATCTGTGAGAATAATCAATATGCAATGGGTACTTCTGTAGAAAGAACTTCTAATGTATTGGATATTTACAAATTAGGTCTTGGTTATGAAATGCCATGTGAACCAGTAGATGGAATGGATCCAGAAGCAGTACACAATGCGATTAGTAAAGCTGCTGATCACATAAGATCTGGTAAAGGCCCATATTTCCTTGAGATCAAAACTTATAGATATAAAGGTCACTCTGTTTCAGATCCTGCTAAGTACAGAACTAAAGAAGAGGTAAAGGAGTACAAGGATAAGGATCCAATAAATATTCTAGAGAAGAAAATGATCAGTGAAAAGTATAGTACTGAAGCAGAAATCAAACAGATAAAAGCTGATGTAAAAGCTGAAGTTGAAGCTGCTGTAGAATTTGCTGAAAACTCTTCTTACCCTGACGCCAGTGAATTATATACGGACAATTATCTTCAAGAAGATTATCCTTTCTTGACCTAGCATTCATAATAGTGAAATAAAAAAGGCGAGCTTCAAATGAAACTCGCCTTTTTTTATTTTAGATACCTTTCTAATTCAATCAAGGTGTATAGTTAGCTACTGCTTCCTTAGCAAATTCACGAATTTGATCAATATTAATATCCTTCATTTCTACTTTAGCGTTCTCAAATACCTCCTTTATTTTGTTTGGAGTCGAGCTAGCTAATTTTGAGTAAGAATTGATACCAGCATTATTCAAAGCCTGTTGAGCTGAGGAGTTAATGCCTTTTATCCCTGTCAAACTATCAATTGGATGATAATC
Organism: uncultured Saprospiraceae bacterium; assembly: GCA_938022165.1. GTDB lineage: Bacteria > Bacteroidota > Bacteroidia > Chitinophagales > Saprospiraceae > JALZVN01. Next base: position 38,174 of record CALIEI010000018.1, read on the forward strand.
CATGAATAGCTTCCACTTACGTAGTTTACCTACCTTAGTATTCCCATCAGAGTCTAATACAGAAAGCTTCCAATTTCCATTGGTTCGCTCTCCAGTCAATCCTTTAGTTGCTTGAATATCATACGTCTTAGAAACCCATCTACCCTCTCCACCTTTGTCGTGTAGTGTAATGGATTTACCAGAAGGAGAAGAAAGCTTAACTACTAAGTCTTTCGTGTTTGGATGATCTATATCTACCAAAACTTTCATAGCATTCACCGTTCCGTTAAATCGACACAATTGGTTACTAACTAAAGTTTCTGTATTTGAGTTCTTAGTATAAATCTCATTAGGGCAGTTAGCGCCAGGCTTACAATCCATATTTAAAGACCAACTATTCAATACTGAAACATTCTTATTAGAGTGACTCTTAGTAACAAGTCTCCATCTTCCTTTAGAAGAGACTCCTTGCATTCCATCAAATGCTGCTCCAGAGAACGTCTTCTTCCATGGTGCTGGAGCAACTGAAGCCGTATTATTATTTTGCTTCGCTTGTAGTGTTACCCTTTTTCCATTTGGTCCAACTAGTTCTAGTTGAAGGTCATTTGGATTGGCATTTTTGATATCAACATCAACAGATATGCTGTTGACATTGCCTTCCTTTATAACTTCAAGTGAAGACTCTAAACCGTTGTGGTCACTCGGAATACGAGTATTTACCTTCACTTCTTTATGTAATCTAAACATGTAAGATGTTAATTTTTAAATTTAAAAATAATAGCTGCTTTTCATTGGCTTTCATTTCATGGAAATTACTTCCCACCCATAAGCTCATCTTGCAGCTTTTCTAGCTTAGCCCATTCGTTATTATAAGCAAGATTAGATTGCTTTGGCCATGAACCTGGATCGTGCATTTTGAAACGAGACCCCGCATTGTCAAGTATGGTCTTTAAACGCTTATTTTCAGCATTCGCTAAATCCTTAAATGTTTCAATGCCGTCTCTGTTCAATAATTGTTCAATCTTTGGTCCGATTCCTTCAATTTTCTTTAGGTCATCTTTTTTGATAGACATAAACAACTTCCACTTGCGAAGTTTTCCAACTCTTGCATTACCCTCCGTATCTTGGACCGTAAGTTTCCAGTTACCATTTGCAGGTTGACCTACAAGCGCCTTGGTAGCGTTATTTTCATAAGTAGTAGGACTAAACTGACCATTACCAGCTTTATCGTGCAATGTTATTGACTTACCAGTTGGAGAAGATAAGTTTACTGTCAGATTCTTCTTGTTTGGATGATCAATATCAACCAAGACCCTCATAGCACCTACTGTGCCATTGTATTTACAGTGTTGAACACTATTCAGGGTTTCTTTATCAGCGTTCTTTGTAAATACCTCATTTGGACAATTTGCGTCAGACTTGCATCCAAAGTTTATTGACCAGTTGTTAAGAACACTTTTTGAGTTGTTAGCGTGATCTTTTGCGATCAACTTCCACTCTCCTCGAGAAGCAACTCCCATCATTGCTTTTAAATCATCACCTTTGTAAGTTTGCTTGAAAGTAGCAGCAGATCCACTATTACCCCCTTGCCCTTTTTTAAGCGTAACTGATTTTCCATTTGGCGCAACCAATTCTAACTGAAGATTATTTGCAGAGGCATTTTTAATATTTACATCTACTGATATATTTTCAATATTGCCTTCTTTTAAAACTTGAACTGTAGAAGTTAGACCATTTTTATTTGCAGCAAGACTGCTATTCACTTTTACTTCTTTCTGTAATTTGAACATAGGTATTCTTTTTAATGAAAATGAAAAAAAAAGCTATACAGCAGTGTTAACTACCGTATAGCTATGATCTATTTTTATCTACCGCCTTGCAGTTTATCCTGTAACTTTTCGAGCTTTTTCCACTCCCCTTTTGCAGCAAGATTTGACTGCTTTGGCCAAGAACCTGGATCATGCATTCTAAATCTAGATCCAGCCTCATCCAAAATCTTTCTTAAGCGAGTTTGCTTAGCTGCGGCAAGTTGCTTGAATGTTTTGATGCCATCTTTGTTGAGCAATTGCTCAATTTTTGGCCCAATTCCCTCAACCTTTTTCAAGTCATCTTTCTGAGATGCTACTGCTACTGCTTTTTTAGGTGCTGCTTTCTTCTTAGGAGCTGCTTTTTTGGTAACGGTAGCTTTTTTAGCAACTGGCTTTTTCTTAGCTGTTGTCTTACGTTTGCCACCTTTTACTTCTCTTCGTTCCACTACTTTAGCATCTTTAGTCGTTCTTGTTTCACCAATAACAGACTTAGACACTTCAACAGTGTTCATATTCATCATCATACTCTTAAGCGAGTCAAAATCAATTCCTTTAACAACCTCAACCTCTTTTACGATTTCGATTGGCACCTCCTTGATCACTTCAATCTCCTTGATGATTTCAACTTCCTTAGGTTTCTTAGCAAGTTCTTTTTCAAGACGCTTGTTATCTTTCTGAAGAGCAGAAGTCTTAGAGTCAAGGTCTTTGTACTTAGCTTTCCACTTGTCAAGCTCCTTATTGTTAACTACTTCTTTAGTAACAATCTTTTCGACTTCAACTTTAACAGGAACCTCTTTAGTTACAATTTTTTCTACCTCCTTGATCACCTCTACTTCAACCTTCTTCTCTACTATCTTTTCCACAGGTACCTCTACCATCTTTTCAACGATCTTTTCGATCTCAATCTCTTTAATCACCTCTACTGGCACTTCCTTAGTAACAATCTTTTCGACCTCCTTAATTACTTCTACAGGTACTTCTACCTTCTTTTCTACAATCTTTTCTACTTCTTTAGGCTTTTTAGCTAAATCAGCAGTTAGGCTTGCAATTTGAGTTTTGAAGTTTACTGTATCGTTATCAAGTTTTGCAATCTTGTTATTCACTCCATTATATTGATTTTCAAGATCGGAGTACTTCTTTCTCCACCTATTCACTTCATCTTCATTGACTACTTCCTTAATAACCTCAACTGGAACTTCTACTTTCTTTTCAACGATCTTCTCTACCTCTACTTCAACCTCAACCTGCTTGATTACTTCTACAGGAACTTCTACTTTCTTTTCGACGATCTTTTCTACCTCTACTTCCTTGATTACTTCTACCGGTACTTCTACTATCTTTTCGACGATCTTCTCTACTTCAACTTCTACCATTTTTTCAACGATCTTCTCAATCTCAATCTCCTTGATCACTTCAAATGGAACTTCTTTAGTGACAATCTTTTCCACCTCGACCTCTTTGATCACCTCGACCTCTTTGATCACCTCGACAGGTACTTCTTTAGTGACAATCTTTTCCACCTCTACCTCTTTGATCACTTCCACCTCTTTGATCACCTCGACAGGTACTTCTTTAGTAACTATCTTTTCTACCTCCTTGATCACTTCAACTGGCACTTCTACCTTCTTCTCTACTATCTTTTCTACCTCTTTTAGTACTTCTACAGGTACTTCCACTTTCTTCTCAACAATCTTTTCTACCTCTTTAATGACTTCTACCTCCTTAATAACTTCAACAGGCTTCTCAACGATCTTTTCTACCTCTTTAATGACCTCTACCTCTTTAATTACTTCTACCTCTTTTGGCTTCTTAGCCAAATCAGCGGTAAGCGCAGCTATTTGTGTTTTCCAACTTGCACTTGTTGTATTCAAGTCAGAAAATTTAAGGTTTAATGATTTATTGTTATTTTCAAGATCCGCATATTTTTTCTTCCAACGATTCACTTCGTCTTCGTTGACTACTTCTTTTACGACTTCTACTTCCTTGATAACCTCTACCTCCTTAGTAACGATTTTTTCGATAGGTACATCTACTGGTTTGCTCAATAGACTCACTCCTTCGATTTCTTTCACTACCTCTACAGGTACTTCAACAATCTTATCTTGATATACTAATTTATCTTTAGGTCGCTTTAATAACCAACCTATCCAACCTCCTAAAAGGCCTAATAATCCCCCAAATAATAATGGTAACCAAAAACACCATCCCATATTTATATATTTTTTTTTAAGTTAGTTAATTTTATTTATTCAATCTGATTTCTACACGTCTGTTCTTTGCTAAGCCAGCAGCTGTGTTTGTGTTATCGATTGGTCTCTCCTCTCCGTAGCCAACTACATTCATTCTACTAGTAGGTATTCCATAACGTTTTGACAGTTGCTCAGAGGCAAATTTTGCTCTCCCTTTAGAAAGGCGCTTATTGTAGGCAGCATCTCCTCTTTTATCTGTGTGACCTGATACTTGAAGTCTTGCGCTTGGTGTAGCGTCCATATAAGCCTTGATATCTTTCATATCTTGCTTATCCTTGGAAGAGAGATTTAATTCATCTTTGTTAGTCGCGAAATAAATAATCATATCTTTTCCAACTAATGCACTACCGGCAGCAACAGCTGGTGCAGCTCCAGCAATAAAGGAAGTAGCTGATCTTGCGACAGCATTTGCTCTTCCAGCTTGTGGATAAAATGTGAAATATGCTCCTCTTTGCAGGGTATCCCTTCTAAAAAGATCTTCTCTAAGAATTCTTCCCTCAGTATTAATCTGATTGGCCGCAACACCTTGACTAATAAGGTTTGACTTGATATCATTGGCACGAGCTAACCCTAAGTTTCCAGCATTTCCACTGTATTTTTCAGTTTCAGAGTATAGACCTGTTACTGTAAGTGCTCTGTCTTTATTCGTTTTTAAGTAATTTACAGTACTATCAATTGTTGACTTAAAACTACCTGTAGTTCCTGGAATAAAGTTAAATGCGTTTCTTTTAAATCTGTAATACTGATCAGATCTAGTTTTGAAAGTCTTTCCATCATCAAATGCCCAAATTCCATTAGAGGTCGTAGCTGCTGCTACAGGCGCTACTCCACAAAAGGTGTTTGCTATATAGCGCGCACCTAGGAACAAAAAAGCAAGAAAGAGTAGGATGAGTATTATAATTAATGGCCTATTCATCTTCGTTTTGAATATTTAAAAGTTAAAAAATAAGTGGATTATAAAATGTATTCGCTTGAAAAGCAAGATAAGATATAGCTAATATAATGACAATCTATTAATTACCAACTCTGACAAAGCATAAATATTAATTATTTCAGAAGAGAAATAGTTAGTTTTTACTTTTTAAACGGTATCTGTACTGACTATCCTTAATAGGCTTATCGGTCTTGCTTGTTAACACTTTTATGACGGTGAAAATGTCGTGAAGTATCTATATTATATCACAAATAAATGATACTGAACAACCTAAAACATACACGTAAGAAAATAAAAATATAAATCAATGAATAACAATATTCTACAAAAACTTAATTTTAATATATATTAATTAAAATTTTGATATTTATTTTTAGTCTAGCCGTGAAAAGGTAAAGCAATAGCTGAAGTGTGTGCAAAGTTTAGCTAGATGCCGACACCGAGATGACTGAGTGTTGAGAGGTATTTTGGTCCACTGGACCAAATTAACGAAGGAATTGCTGCAGATATGCAGCAGCATGAAAGGACTGTAATAAGAATCAGAAAAACAAATCAACAGGCTAACAGGCTAACAGGCTAACAGGCTAACAGGCTAACAGACTAACAGACTAACAGATTACCAAATTAACAAATCAACAAACCAACAGATCAACAACACCGTTTCAGAACCTATTGAACCACAGCACCATTCAGACTAAACACATCCAAATTGCTATCATTATTAGCCACAACGATGGTATACCCCGAAGCATTTTTTAAAGCTATCATGTCTTTAGCGTCATTGGGAGTGAAAAAGCCCGAGTCATTTACAGACATACTATTATATTTATCAACTTGTTCTGCCTGAAGAAATAAACCAATGCTTGCATCGGCTCGGCTAGTTTCGGCTTCCGTTTGGAACATATTTCCAACCAGGAATAAGTCTAAGATTTTGTTTTGGTCTACATCCAAAGCCAAAGCTTTATTTACACACGAAAACTGAGCTTCCACAGGCAAATGTTCTATATCAAGTTGACCATTATTATTTCTAAGAATAATCGAACTAAACATCTTAGCTTCTTTATGCAAAGCCTTGTCTAATTTGTCCCCATAGATATCCTGCAAAGAGGCATCGCTGAATGCATCAAAGGTTGGAAACTTTTCCTTTATGAATGGCATTTGCTCACTACTACAGTCTCTTCCCCTTACTGGAAATAAATTATCATCCGTGTGGTAAGCAAGTACAATATCATTGGTACCTGTATCATCAAAATCATCACAATAAATATGCAGTGGTTTATCATCGCTGGCTTTAAACTTATGATTGAGACCTATATTGCCAATTACAAAATCTATATCTCCATCTTGATCTAGATCTGCCGGAGAGATACTCGTCCACCATCCATCTGTATTTGCAATTACTTTTTTAGTCAGTTTATTATTCGTGTTTTCCCAAATGGTTATCGGTGACCACTCTCCTACAGTGATTAGATCTAGATCATAGTCTTTATCGACATCTAACCAGGTAGCATCGGTGATCATCCCATACAATTGCAATTCTTTAGCTATTGTATTCGTCTTGTCTACAAACTTTCCATTTTGATTGATCAGTAAGTAACTCTTTGGATTTTTTGGATATGCTTGTGGAAGCACTCTTCCCCCTACAAATAAATCCAAATCTCCATCTGCATCAAAGTCACCAGCGCTTACTTTAGCACCACTTGAAGTTATGCTTGGAAGCATATTAGACTTTGTATAATTCCCTGCACCATCATTTAGATACAAGCGATCTTGGTACATTTTCTTATTGTTTTCAAACTCGTTGGAACCACTAACTACATATAGATCTACATCTCCATCTTGATCGGCATCAAAAAATACACTACCCATGTCTTCATAGGCTTTATCGGCGATGAAAGCACTACTATTCATCCTCGTAAATGTATTATTCGGTTTTTGAACGAAAAGTGCACCTGCCTGATCTTTGGCTCCTCCAACATAAAAGTCCTCTAGTCCATCTTTATTTACATCGGCTTTAGATAAAAAAGGCCCATTTTGAGACATTTTATGAGGCAATAAAATTTCCTTTTTGAAGTCATCATAAGTTTTTTCCTTGTGTTTAAAATTGATGCCTGTAGATCTTGCCACTTGCACTAAAGTTTTAGTGGCTTTATTATCCGTATTGGAAGATGCATTTTTATAATTTACAGTAAACCTCTTACTTATATCAGGATTTTTTATTACTTCAGTTTTTCCTCCAGGCCATTCTATCTTTAGTTCTTTAACCTCTTCAAGGTCACCCAATCCAAAATGAACAATAGGATCACTGCAAGATTGAAAACCTCTGATATTATACATCTCTTGATATTGCTTACCATTCTCTGTTTCTATGGTAAGCTTAGCACCAATTCCTTGCGGGTTTTTAGCTGGTCCTTTTAAAGCTACATTCAGAGAATTGGCTCCTCTGTCTTTACTTGTGTTTTGATAAAGGAAAGGATAGTCGTCTATATTGTTCATCAAGACATCCAAGTCGCCGTCTAGGTCAAAGTCAGCTGTGACCAAACCGTTAGAAAAACCTTTCTGATCAAGCCCCCAATCATTGGTAGCATTCTTAAATTGTAAACCATCCAAATTTTTGTACGCAAAATTTTTAATCTTCACGCTTGGCGCATTGCTACTGATGGCTTCTATCCGCGGCACGCCTTCAGAAGCTTTATAGATTTCATTTGCTTTCTTTTGAAAATCTCTATTTTTCATGTCTCGAGGAATCCCATTTGTTACTAGAATATCCTTAAGCCCATCATCATCAATATCCTTGATCAGTGTACCCCAGCTCCAATCTGTTTTCGCCACACCGCCTAATTGAGCGATTTCACTGAAGTGTCCATTGCCTCTATTCAGGTGCATACAATTTCTCATGTACTGAACTTGCATCCCATACTTTTGCAAATCATTGAATCTTCCGACATCCATTGAAGACATATTGGTCAATGCTCTTTTTCTATCTTTCGGAAGCATTTCTACTTCATAGACATCAAGAAATCCATCATTATTTATATCTCCAATATCTACCCCCATTGCATAGTAAGAAACATGAGGAAACTTACTCTTTAGTGATTCCGTAAATGTTCCATCACCGTTGTTTTTAAAATAGAAGTCATCCACCTCTAAATCATTGGTAACATACAAGTCAGGATATCCATCTTGATTCAAATCTCCAACTGCCACACCTAAGCCGCAACCAAAATTTTGTATGCCCGCTTGGGTAGTTACATCTATAAATTTTCCGTTTTCATTTTTGTATAAGTGGTCAGAAAAATTTGGAATTATTTCTGGTTCAGGATTATTTCTTCTTCTCTGCAAGACATCATACCCAATTCTTTGCATACCTGGAAGATAGTTTACTGTATAAGCATCCAAATCTCCATCCAAATCATAATCAAAAAATACAGTAGTAACACTTACGCCAGGGTCATCCAAACCGTACTCTTTTGCTTTCTCCACAAACTTCATATTCCCTTGATTGATGTACAGCAGGTTTCTTCTGTCTTCATCGCTTCTTACATGTGTTCCACCTCTATTGATGTAGATATCCATCTTGCCATCAAGATTGAGGTCGATTATGGACACTCCACCTTGCCAACCAGTGGTTTTGCCTATTCCAGTGCCGGCTACAGCTGCTTTAAATTTAAAATCTCCTTCATTCAAGTAGATCCCAGGTACACCTTCATTAGAAATCAGTACGATATCTGGAAGACCATCATTATTCAAATCTCCCGCTGCAGCACCCCCACCACCGAAAACTAGGTTATTGGTAAATAGATTATTTGTCTGTGATTCAGAATTGGGATTTTTGAAATATATTCCCGATTCATGTGCAGGTATCTGATTGAAAAGTGTGGTCCCTAGCTTCGCTGGTTTTGATGATATATTGACAGTAGCTGTGTCTCGGCATGCAAAACACGTCAAACCGACAAAAATCAGTAGTGTCAATGAATTTTTCAAAGTGTGAGACATATTCAGTAGATTCTGTTTGAGCAAGAAAAAAAGTACCTGCAAAATACTCATTTTAAGCCTTTAAATCCACAGACTTTTACCATATTACACATATATTTAAATGTAATGCATATCGCTGTGAATATCACAATCCAATGCATTAAAACCACTCCATCTAAGCAAGCGAAGGCAGGATAAATACACAATGCATTGAAATTATCGACAAAGTTGTGTTTCCTATGCTAGGAATATGTATTTTTGCGGCGTTTTATAGAACTTTTATGCTCAAAAGACGAATAAAATAGAGCATATAAAATCAAAATTGAATACATGGCAAAGAGACGATTTGCACACAAGAACGCAGATATCCCTACAGAGGATGAAGAAATATTAGTTGACGCGGTAGAAACTAGACAAAGCAGCGGGGATTGGTTTGAAGATAATCAAAAAACAATCGTTGGTGGTTTGATAGGTTTAGCGCTATTGATAGGTGCTTATTTTGCTTATCAAAATTTGATTAGAAAGCCTGCTATGATGGAGGCTTCGTCTTCTTTGTACCAAGCGCAATTCCAATTTGAACGCGATTCTTTTTCTGCTGCATTGACCAACCCCGGAGGTGGTCATCCTGGCTTTTTGGATATTATCAGCAACCATGGTGGTACTCCAGCTGGTAACTCTGCACAATATTATGCAGGCGTTTCATATTTGCATCTAGGTAACTTCAACGAAGCTATCGAACATCTAGAAGATTTTTCTGCCAGAGGCGATGTGCTTCCTATTATGAAAAATGGTGCATTAGGCGATGCTTACTCTGAATTGGGTGATTTTGATAAAGCTATTTCTTATTATGAAAAAGCTAGCAATAGCAATAACGAATTCTTGACATCACAATACCTCAAGAAATTGGGTATGCTATATGAAAAGCAGCAGAACTTCAATAAAGCCTTAGCTTCTTATCAAAAGATCAAATCTGAATTTCCTATGTCTGACGCAGGCAATGAAGTGGAAAAGTTGATCGGAAGAGTAAGTGCAATAGCTAATTAAGTAAGTTTTTTTGTTTAGTTTTTTTAGGGGCCATCACTCGATGCCCCCACCTCAACCTTAGCTATCTCGTGTCGCTATGTTACATGGCTCGCTATCGATGCGCCACCGCTAAAGCTATAGCGACACGCGGTCGGCCCGATCTATATGAATGCATACTTTGCATTCATATAGATCGGTCTTCGACCTATCGGTCTCACCATTCCACAGCGCTTGTCCTTTTTAATAGTAAGCCAAAATAAATTTGCAGTGTTTTCGTTTTGAAATAAAATCATAGAAATGAAAAATATCTTGCTAACTACCCTATTCCTATTTGTTTCTATTCACTTTATCTCTGCGCAACACGATGAAAGCTACAAGCTCTACAAGATGGAATCTATCTATCTAAAAGGGAATAAATACATCAAGAATGATGTGGCATATCCAGTAGGGTTTTTAGGTTCAAACCTAGCTAATGAAATGCGGATCAGTGAACACGCCACAGCGGAATGGAACAAGTTCGTAACGAATAGAAACTGGTCTATGGCAACCTCCATTACTAGTGTTGCCCTTGCTATTGCTACATTACAAGTTGAAGATCCTAACTTACGAGCAGGTTTAGCCATCGGCGCTCTAGGTGTAGCTATTATCTCTATACCTATAAGTATCAAGGCAGGCAATCAATATCAAAAAGCGATTTGGACTCGCAATAGGGATTTGTTTCAATAAGGAAAATTCTTATAGTAATTCAAGATTTCCACCTATCTAAATATAAAGCCAACTAACATTTCGGCTACTGGTCAATTCCGATTATCTTTGATCTATGGCAAGTGAATTAAAAAATTTATCAGAATTTGGCCCTAAGGGCTTACCGGATGCTAGTGAAAAGAAATTCGGAATAGTTGTTTCAGAATGGAATACAGAGATCACCTCTGCATTGGCGAAGGGATGCATGGAGACCCTGCAAGCAGCAAAGGTAGCGACAGAAAATATACATCGACTCGATGTACCAGGCTCCTTTGAGCTCACTGTTGGCGCTAAGCTGCTTATCAAACGACATAGTCTAGATGCAGTTATATGTTTAGGTTGCGTAATTAAAGGCGAGACCAGTCATAACGAGTATATAAATCAAGCTGTAGCGCATGGATTGACCACGCTAAGCATAGCTTCAAGTGTGCCTTGCATTTTTGGTCTATTGACACCAAATGATGAACAACAAGCAAAAGACAGAGCGGGGGGAAAGCATGGCAATAAAGGAATAGAGGCTGCTTATACAGCGCTATGGATGGCTGAGAACAAGCACAAACTACAAGACAACCCACATAAAATAGGATTTTAATGAAAGTAAGTTTTGTACAAGCAGGTTTATTCAAGCTTGACGGTGGAGCCATGTTTGGTGTCGTCCCCAAACGCATGTGGAACAAGCTCAACCCAAGTGATGAAAATAATATGTGCACCTGGTCGATGCGATGTTTACTGATCGAGACAGGCGACAGAAAGATTCTGGTGGACACAGGTATGGGCGACAAACAGGACGCCAAATTCAGATCCCACTTCGAACCCCATGGAGAATACAGTCTTTACTCTTCATTGAATCAATTAGCAATAAAAGCTGAGGACATCACAGACGTTTTTTTGACGCATTTACATTTTGATCATGTAGGCGGAGCGATAAGCAAAAGCGACAATGGAGAGCTTTACCCCACATTTCCCAACGCAACTTATCACAGCAATGAGTTGCATTATAATTGGGCGATAAATCCAAACCCAAGAGAAAAGGCTTCTTTTCTAAAGGAAAATTTTGTGGAGTTAAAGAATCTTGGTGTGCTGAATTTTATCGATATAAAGCATGATACCCAGGCGTTCAATTGGATTCCAGGGATAGATATTCAGTTGTTTTATGGACATACCCATGCCATGATGGGCCTGCATATAGATGTGGACGGTAAGCAACTGAAGTATATGGCAGATCTAATGCCTTCCTCTTTTCATGTTGGACTACCTTATGTCATGAGTTATGATATAGATGCGCTCAAAACCATAGAAGAGAAAAAAGCATTTCATACCAGAGTATTAGACGAAAATGCGCTTATACTCTTTGAGCATGACCCCATCAACTCTTCAGCTACATTGCAAGTAAATGATAGAGGTAGAACCGTCCTAGGCGAAGTCCAAAACATTGACACCTTCCTAAAGTCTGCTTAATGAAATTGGAATTAGACTTGATGCAATGGAAAGATGAATTGAGTTTTTCTGACACACCAGATGGTCGACATATTTTCTGTTATATCAGGAAGCGATTTTATGTAAGCACTCCAGAAGAATTGGTGAGGCAACTAACTATACAACATCTCATCCATAAAGGGCTCTACGCCAGAGGGCTAATCAATTTAGAAAAGGCGATTTCACTTAATGGCTTGACGAGAAGATTTGACTTGGTGGTTTATCACTCAGATGGTAGTCCAAGTATCCTTATCGAATGCAAAGCGCCTACCGTAAAATTAAGTCAAAAAACATTTGATCAAGTCGCAGCATATAATCTTAAAGTCCAAGCGCCATACTTGGTAATTACCAATGGTATTGACACCTATTGTGCCCAAATTGACTTTGATGAAAGACAATACACCATGCTAGATTACTTACCTATCAATAGTAAAGCATCGGAATAGTTTGATAGCTACACTAAGTCCATTGAAAATCCCTTTTTGCTATTAATAAACTTCTAATCTATACTTCACTCCTAGATAATTTGATTATTTTGGAGACAAAATAATTTACTTTTTATGGGTTCAGAGCGAATACTAATAACGGGAGCAAATGGTCAATTAGGTACCGTGCTTACGGAAAGGTTAATTAAAATGCATGGCTCTGATAATGTAATTGTTACAGACATCAAAACGCCAGAGAATAACTACACGAACTTTGAATTATTGGATGTACTGAACGCTGTTGCTATTGAAGAGATCATACAAAAGCATAGAATCACAACTGTTTATCACCTTGCTGCCATTTTATCTGCCACAGGAGAAAAAATTCCAATGAAATGCTGGCATGTGAATGTTACTGGATATTTGAATATCCTTGAAGCTTGCCGAAAGCATAATGTCCAAAAGATATTTTATCCAAGTACCATTGCCGTATTTGGTGATGATGCCCAAAAAGTAAAAGCACCGCAGGATTCTCCACTCAATCCTAGCACCGTCTATGGTATGAGTAAAGTCAGTGGCGAACAATGGAGTAAATATTACTTTAATAGATATGGCTTAGACATTAGATCTATTAGATATCCTGGAGTTATTGGTTACCAATCCCTTCCAGGCGGTGGTACTACTGACTATGCAGTGGAAATTTTTCACGAAGCTTTAATTCACGGTACTTATACTTGTTTCTTGTCTGCCAATACTGGATTACCAATGATCTATATGGAGGATGTAATTAACGCCACCTTAGACATCATGAAGGCAGACAGAGATGATATTTCAGTGCGATCTTCTTACAATATTGAAGGGGCCAGTTTTACACCTGCGGAAATAGCGAGCGAAATCCAAAAACATCTTCCTCAATTTAAAATGCAATACGCACCCGATGAACGTCAAGCCATTGCAGACAGCTGGGTGAGTTCATTGGATGATAGCAAAGCAAGAGAAGATTGGAATTGGAAGCCCACTTTCACTTTACCTGAAATGACTAAAGACATGATTCAAAACCTAAGAGACTTAGGCGTAAATGAATCAAAAAAAAAATTAATTAAAGAAATATAAACCATATACATGTACAATCCTATTGGCACTGCCCTACAAGAAGAATTAGATACTATCAAAGATGCAGGCTTATATAAAAAAGAACGAATTATCGTTTCTCAGCAAGCCGCAGAAATCAAAACCAACCAAGGTGTAGAAGTGCTCAACTTTTGTGCAAACAATTATTTGGGATTGTCTTCGCATCCAGATATCATCAAGGCTGCAAAGGACACTATAGACTCACATGGATTTGGTATGTCTAGTGTACGTTTTATTTGTGGTACACAGGATATACATAAAGAATTAGAAAGCAAGATTGCAGCTTTTGTTGGTTGTGAAGACGCCATACTTTATGCTGCTGCTTTTGACGCCAATGGTGGTTTATTTGAGCCTATTCTATCTAAGGAAGATGCCATTATTTCTGATGCATTAAATCATGCTTCCATAATAGATGGTATACGTTTGTGCAAAGCAGAAAGACATCGCTATGCGCATTCTGACATGGCTGACCTAGAAGAAAAGCTAAAAGCAAGTCAAGGCGCTCGTAGAAGATTGATCGCGACTGACGGCGTGTTTTCTATGGATGGAGACATCGCCAAGTTGGATCAAATTTGTGATCTAGCCGAAAAGTATAACGCCATGGTGATGGTTGATGATTGTCACGCCAGTGGCTTCATAGGCAAAACTGGTCGTGGTTCAGCCGAGTACAATAATGTGATGGGTCGAGTGGATATCATTACCGGTACTTTTGGTAAAGCACTTGGTGGGGCCTCAGGTGGTTTTACAGCTGCTAGTAAAGAGATCGTTGAAATACTTAGACAAAGATCACGCCCCTACTTATTTTCAAACACTCTAGCCCCTGCTATCGTAGGCGCCTCTAATAAGGTCCTTGATATGCTTTCAGGTTCGACTACACTAAGAGATAAACTAGAAAGCAACACCAAGCGATTTAGACAAGGAATGGAGGCTGCTGGTTTTGATCTACTCAAAGGCGATAGCCCTATTGTTCCGATCATGTTGTATGATGCTAAGCTTTCTCAAGACTTCTCTAATCAATTACTAGATGAAGGCATCTATGTGATAGGATTTTTCTACCCTGTTGTACCTAAGGGTCAAGCGCGTATCCGTGTGCAGTTGTCAGCTGGTCATGAAGAAGAACACATTGATAAAGCGATTGCGGCTTTTACTCAGGTAGGGGAAAATCTTGGAGTGATTTGATTATTTCCTAGTAATGCGCTAATGAAAACTGTTATATAAAAAATTATAAAACAGTATTTTAATTTAATATCTTTTCATTTATCTGCAAAACTAATATGGTACTAAGTAATTCAATTTAGAAAACAACTTAAATTATGAAACTAGAATTTACCCATAAAATCTTAATTTTTTCTTTTATCATTTTTCAACTTTTCAATTGTTCTGGAAGGCCAGAAAAGTCCAAATTTAATGGGAATTTTAGTTCGATGGAAAATTCTCAAAAAAGGATGTTCCTAGATAGTTTAATAAATAATGAGTATACAATTTCATTTGCTGTTGATCTAAAACTTAATAATGAGTTTAAAAGAAGAATAAAGTACCCTGAAACTCTTCAATACAAAACCCCACTTGGGAATTATCAAAAATCTTCAATAATACCTTTTTTAAGTAATTCAAAAATTATTAATGAAAATCTTGGTCGATTAAAGTCAAGTGGTGATTTTATGTCTAAAAATAAACTGAATTTAGACGTAAGGGGGTCATACAATGTAGTATATGATGTAAAAGGTACTGATTTTAAAATAGTTGAATTTAAAGTGGAATAAAAAGCAATAGATATAATATATATTTGCTTAAGCCTATCCATTTCTTATCTTTAGTTTGATATCCCAATGCCGATCATTTTACTGATCAAACATTTTTGTATTGAACTGGAGACCAGTACCACTCGTAAGGCCATTGTTATTTCTCATACTGGGGATTCTTTTAGGGTCGTATTTTCCAATTTTACCTATTGTATCGCTTGTATATTGCAGTCTATTTTTACTTATAGTGCTAATCAGTTTTCAGGCCCGTCTATTTCCTATTCAACATAAAAAATACTTTGGTGCTTTGATTAGCGTAAGTTTTGTGTTTCTCGGATATGTATTAAGCAGTGGTTTAAATCCAGATCAAAATCCTGATCACCTTATTCATTATAATGGAGATCAGATCACGGCTATAGGTACTGTTTGTTCTTCGCCTAGTATAAAAAATAAAGTACAAGTTCAGATAAAGTTAACTTCAAGAAAAGAACAAGAACGATTTACCAAAACTGTTGGCAAGGTGCTCGCCTTTCTACCTATAAATAGTAAGAGTGCTGAATTGGTAAATGGTGATAAAATACTATTTAGAGGGAAGCTCACTCCTACTCAATCCAGCACTAATCCTTATAGTTTTGATTTTAAAAAATTCTATAGCAATAAAGGGGTTTATCATCAAGCTCAAATAGAAAGTTGGGAATATCTTGCAAAGAATAATGGGTTATATAGAAAAATTGCGAATCAGCGTAAAGTGCTACTGAATATTTTAGCAACTCATCTGCCCACTGAGAATGAATATGCGGTTGGGGCAGCATTATGCTTGGGTAGTAAGGAAGCACTTAATGATGAATTGAAAAATGAATATGCAAGTACGGGCGCAATGCACGTATTGGCCATTTCAGGTTTGCATGTAGGCATTATTAATGTCTTTCTATTCACTATATTCTCTTTGTTTAAAACTAGAGACAAGGTCTGGTTATTTGTAAAAATAGTTGCTACTATTTCTCTATTGTGGTTTTATGCCCTTTTTACGGGTGGCAGTCCTTCTGTACTGAGAGCTGCCTTGATGTTTTCTTTCGTTACAGTAGCTATTTATTTAAAGAGTTATGTTACTATTTACAACACGCTATCGGCAGCGGCCATGTGTATGTTGATTTACGATCCAAACTTAATTTTTGATGTAGGTTTTCAGCTTTCCTATACTGCGGTACTAGGAATAGTATATTTTCAACCCAGAATATATGAATGGCTGTATTTTGAAAATAGAGCTTTGGATTATATTTGGAAAATTTCAGCCGTTGGTATTGCCGCACAGTTAGCGACTTTCCCGATAGGCCTCTATTATTTTCATCATCTCCCCTTCTTATTTGTGCTTACTGGATTTTTTGTAGTGCCTTTAGCATATTTAATCATTAGTACTTGCATGATCTTATTTGCCGTTCAAGCTGTGTCTACTGGTCTAGCCTACTGGATTGGCAAGGTGCTCTATGGCCTAATTTGGTTTAATAATTCATTGATTCACTTCATCTCAGAACTTGGGAAAGGGCTGGAGCAATACTTCTTTATTGGTTTGCTGGGTTTATTCATTTTGTATTTATCCATATTCATTTGGGATAGATATTTCAAATTGGGTGAGTTGAAATCACTTTTCATCGGACTTGCCATCTTGCTATTGTTAAGCGCATCCGGAACGATTCAGAATATCATTCAAAAAGATACTGGGTTCCTTTGCATCTACCAAATAGGTAATGAAAGATTGATAGACTTGGGTATTGCATCAGAAAGGGCAACGATTACAAGTTTAATTCCTGACAGTAAAAAAGTAAAATACGCTTCTGAAAACCTACGCAAATTTCACGGTGTTTTTGATTTTGCAAAACAGCCGAAGCATATTCAAAGTAAAGCACAGGTAAAACTAGTTGGTGATAAGCGAGTAGCCGTGCTAACAGATGATTCTTTACCCGACAAAGAAGTTGACGTCGACTACTTAGTCTTGAGTGACAACTATATTGACATTCAAAAGGCCTTAAGTGTTTTTGATTTTGAACAACTAATTATTGACGGCAATATTTCCAATGCCACTAAAAATGTTTGGATTGATGAATTGGTAGATCAAAATATTGCCTTCCACGATGTCAAAAAAGATGGTGCTTTTTACAGAGTGTTCTGAGATGAGCTGAGTTGACTATTACTAATATCTACTTC
>CALIEI010000019.1 GCA_938022165.1 uncultured Saprospiraceae bacterium
AGCTCTCTTGTATTCGCTATCGCTCATCCATCGACAGCTACTTCTTCATTAGCTGCCTAGACCACCTCGTATCACTTCTATCCCTTCTGCATTCATCATGATAGTAAGCTCAAGAGTACAACATGTCTTGGTAGGTATAAATTCGTGCTAACTGTTTAATTCACTCGAATAAGATCGTTCCTTTTGTTTTTCTTATCTTTGGGGCACATTACCATTTTAGCTTTAGAATGCCGCATATCTTGCGAAAACTTTAGACTTAAATGGTATAACTATTTTTTAAAAAACAATACTAATTATCAACATGGGATTATTCTCTTTTATTAAAAACGCCGGGGCAAAAATTTTCAAAAAGAAAGCCGCTCCTGCTCCTGTCGAGGCTGCTGCTGCACCAATGACAGAGGAACAAATGGACATTCAAGCACTGACTAATGAAGTAAACAACTTAACGGGTGTAGGTATCAGTGACATGAATCTAATCATGGGCAAGAGTGTATCTGTACATGGAACTTGCGAAACCAATGCTGATCGCGAAAAGGTCATTTTAGCGCTTGGTAATGTGGAAGGCATTTGTACTGTCGAAGACTACATCACAGTTTCTAATCCTGAGCCAGAATCAAAATTCTATACTGTACAAAAAGGAGATTCTCTTTCTTTGATTGCTAAGTCTCAATATGGCGATCCTATGAAGTACCCACTTATTTTTGAAGCGAACAAGCCAATGCTTTCGCACCCAGATAAGATTTATCCAGGTCAAAACTTAAGAATTCCAGCTATAGTAGCGTAAAAGAATATTTAGGACTATTAAAAAAGGTATAAACATATAGCAAAATAAATTTTGCTGCTTGTTTATACCTTTTTTCATTTAGCAGAGCTTTAGAATGAATAAGCTTGCAGAACATTATTAGTGATTCCTTGTTTTAATTCTAAATCACAATTATGAATTTTTACGACTTATCAGCTAAGACACCTCAAGGTGAAGCTATTCCATTTTCAAACTTTAAGGATAAGGCTGTGCTTATAGTCAATACAGCCACTCGATGCGGATTCACTCCACAACTTAAAGGACTGGAAGAATTACATAAAAATTTTGGAGAAGACAAATTGGTTGTACTTGGTTTTCCATGCAATCAATTTGGTGGCCAAGAACCAGAAAGCAATGACACGGTAGAAGAAGTATGTCACTTGAATCATGGTGTCACCTTTCAGCTTACAGAGAAAGTAGAAGTCAATGGAGACAATGAACATCCAGTCTTCAAATATCTCAAAAACAATCTCGGTGGCACTTTGGGAGATAAAATCAAATGGAACTTTACTAAATTTCTAATTTCTCCAGAGGGTAAACCATTTAAGCGTTATGGATCTATTACCAAGCCAGCAAAAATTGAGAAGGATATTGAGAATTTAATTGGGTAGCAAAATATTTATTACACCAAATTTTTACTCAAAAAATTGCCTAGTTCAATCTTTCAAAGATGCCAAACAACTCATTTCCTGCTCTAGGAGGAATAGAGTTATAGCAAGCTTCAAAAGTGTTCACTCTGAAGTATGGTTTCAGATAAGATAGGTATTCTTCCCGATCTCCTCCAAAAGGCCGTTTTACCATATCCCCAGTCAAGGGCATATTGAACCATAGCCCTACTAGCTTTCCACCAGGCTTAACTAATTCACTCATTTTCTTGGCGTATGCTTTACGATTTTCTAAAGTAGGAGGAAATGAACAGAAAAAGGTTTGCTCAATAACCAAATCGTATTGATCTGTATGATGAAAGAAATTTCCTTCTACCAATTGTTGTTTGGGGAAGCTTGGATTCCTGTTTTGGAATTCAGCTAAAGGTGTTGGTGATATATCTAATATAAATGTATTGGTGAATCCTTGCT
This sequence comes from uncultured Saprospiraceae bacterium, assembly GCA_938022165.1. Taxonomy (GTDB): domain Bacteria; phylum Bacteroidota; class Bacteroidia; order Chitinophagales; family Saprospiraceae; genus JALZVN01. The sequence goes on from CALIEI010000019.1 coordinate 1,879, forward strand.
CAAACAGATACTCCGCCTCATAGGCATTGCCCGCACCCGGAATGAGTATTTTGAAATCCTTATTTTCTAATTGGTCAATATATGCCTTGATAGGCGTGCTTGGATATCCGACGTCCCACCCCGTTCGACCTTCTTTGTATCGAAGTGACCAAAAGTTAGATTCGTTTTGGGTATTTTCAATATCCATAAATGAATTTAGATTTTGGACACCTTTTCTGTAGCAATAACGGATAGCTTTTTCAACTCCTCTTTTTCATATAAGCCTGGTAAGTCAGTCAATGGTGTTCCCTTTTCCGCTTTGTAGTTGATATAGTCTTGGAAAATAATTCCAGCTACTACCCTTGGATTGTATGCTGCCCTGAATCTAACTCCACCTTTCCCAACTTGATAGTTATAAGCAAAATAGTCTATCTGATGATTGTCTTTTCTGATCCAATATATATACTCATCATCATGATCAGCGCCACCACCTTCTTGATCAAAAGTTACGTGTAAGCTATGATAAGCTACTCCTTTGATGTTGACATCTTTTCCAGATTTTAGATTAACCGCAGGGTCTAATAATTTGTGAGGTAGCGTGGCAAAGTAGATAACAGAATTCAAGCCGCCACTGGCACCTGCTATTTCTTTTTTTATTAGATCTACTTCCTTTCCATTTATACTTCTCGAAAATTCGCCATTGATGAGTTGGTCAAATATTTGCTGCCCATTTTTAGATTTCCGGACACTATAGTTATATCCTTTCTTACTATTTTTGAAGCGATAAAGATTGTCTCTAAAAGTAAACTGATAGTTCGCTTTATCATATTTTTTCCCACCATGTGCCTTAATGGTTTTGGCGAGAAGTGTTTTGGCTTGTGTATCTGAATTGTTGCTCTGTGCAAAAAGAATGCTTGCACCAAATAGTAGTCCTGCTATTAAGAAATATCTCATTGTTATATACATAAATAGTAAAGCAAATAAGTTTATAGAAAGTTTACAAGGAGAGGATATTTTGTACATCATCCAAGATAGATTTCTGCTTATCTTTTGCATACCAAGTATGCAGGGGCACCATATACGATTCTCCTTTGGCGAGATATGACTTCACTAAGACTTGAGCCTCATCTGGTCTAGGACCATATTGCCCTAACAAATAGAAATCATCATCAAATACTAAGAGCATAGGAATAGACCTGCTGGTACCATCCGTCAGATGAGCATCCATCAACTCCAGATTAGTATCTCGATATATAAATCTAAGGTCAATTTTTCCCTCACTTATTTCAGCTGCTTTGCCAATGATAGGATTAATTTGAGAAGCATCTCCACACCAGTGCTCTGTGATCACTAGCCAATTTCGTTTACCCTCTATTTTTGCTACTTTTTTAATTATTGCTTCTGGAAGCTTCAATTTTCTATCCATTCTGGATTGCCTGCTCCAATTCTGCGGTAGATATTGACCATATGGCCCTTGCTCTTCCTGAGCCATTTCATCTTGGAAGTTCTTCTTATATGCCTCATAGCTGATGGCATTCGAAAAGTATTCTTTGTATTGCTCACGTGTAAGCTGTGTTGACTGGATCATATATGTTGAGTTAAATAGTAGTTCTACTTGGTTAAACAATATATGGGGTAGAAAAGATGCCTTTTAAAAGAATTATAAATTGTGAATTATGAGTCCACTCCGAAAAGTCACGAAAGCACAAAATGACTCTTTTGGTGATATTTTTCATTTTCTCAATCCACTGATGCTCAGGCATCACTGAATTTCGAAAATAAAAAATCTCATCCAAAATAGCCTATTTTTTGCAATCCGCTACTTTCCGGAGTGGACTCAATTATAAATTATAAATGGCGAAAAAACAACCCCTAAGCTAGAGACCTAGATAGCTAGATAGCCTAGAGACCTAGAGACCTAGAGACCTAGAGACCTAGAGACCTAGACAGCTAGAGACCTAGACAGCTAGAGACCTAATAAATAGCCTAGCTCCTTTATTAAACTAACGAATTCTTCAACTGCAATTGAGCGAGATCCATGGCTGTTTTAAGGTGCACAAAATTCTTTTCAGTGAGAGGCACCATTGGTAAGCGTAGATCCCGACGGCAAAATGAAAGATGCTCCATGGCAGCTTTGATGCCCGTTGGATTACCTTCAATATAAAGCCACTTGTGAATAGGATTGAGCTGGTGATTGATGGTTTTGGCTTCTTCAATTTTTCCATCGGAGATACTCTTTACCATAGTGGACCACTCATTGGGATAGGCATTGGCAATCACACTAATTACACCGTCTCCTCCTGAGGTTAAGAAATGAAAACATGATGGATCGTCACCTGAGAGTGCCATAAAATGATCCGGCTTATTTTCTATCAGATAAATCGCCTGCTCCATGTCTCCTGATGCATCTTTAACGCCTACAAATTTGCGGCTATGTCTGGCCAATCTAATCATAGTCTGTGCACTTACGTTAGAAGCAGTACGACCTGGAACATTATAAATAATAATTGGTACTGGGCTTATCTTTTCAACAGCCACATAATGCTGAAAGATTCCCTCTTGTGTAGGCTTAACGTAAGCTGGGCTACTCGACAGGATGGCATCTATGCCTTTAAAATCAAAGTTCTTTATTTTTTCACATAGTGCTGCGGTATTATTACCCCCAAACATACCTGCTACGATTGGGCATCGTTCTGCCACAACTAGAACCGTATGGCGCAAAACGGCCACACACTCTTCAAAACTTAGCGTAACTGCTTCACCAGTAGTACCTAGGGAAACGATATAATCAACTCCTCCTTTCAATAAGTGCTCGATGATATTGGTCAGCGCATCGTAATCGACACTATTATTTTTGAATGGTGTAATTACAGCTACTCCGCTTCCACTAAACATTTGAGGGTCGATCATGTATGTGTATTTTGTAAAACGTGTTCTACCGTTTTAATAAATTCTTTTAAATCTGGTTCCTTGATATTAATCATCAAATCTAAAATAGATTTTTCCTCATGGTATAAACCTATCTTAAAATCTGCATTGCAAGTTTGGGTTATAAATTCTGATATTTCTTTATGGAGTGGAATCAAATTATAGTAGATGTTAACTTTCCTTTGAGTAAATTCTTCTACTAGATTTGACTTTGGGACTAGATTAAATGAAATGTCTTTATTGTTAAACGTTTTGTAAGGTAAGCCAGTTTTGGTATCATTACCTAGATAACATAGCAAGTTGACTTGGCTTCCTTTATTGCGTAATTCTTCAGCAAGATCTAGGACATCTGAAACCGGAAACAAGCCATGATACTCAAATAAGATATTATATACCTCGACAGTATCCCATCCTTGAAACTGGCGCTTTGGGGTAAATAATTTCGCTCTATTTTCAAGGGCTTTGGTATACAAAGACTTTTTCAATGACTTTAGTAGTCCCATATTGTAATCATTGGCTTTTTAGGCTTGAGGTACTTTCATTTTGACACGATCAAATTCACCGATCTTACTATATTTTTTAATTCTTTTATCTATTCGCTTTTGAGGAGTCAACTCCATCAATTCAGCGAGTTCTTTTTTGATATGCTTTTTAAGCAATTTCGCCATTGCTTCCGGTTGAGTATGAGCCCCTCCTAGCGGTTCTTTCACAATGCCGTCTACAATTCCGAATTCAAACATATGATCTGCCGTAAGTTTAAGCGCTTCAGCTGCTTTTTCTTTATGATCCCAGGATCGCCATAGTATAGATGAACATGACTCCGGTGAAATAACAGAGTACCACGTATTTTCTAGCATATAAATTCGATCTCCTAGCCCTATACCTATGGCTCCACCTGAAGCACCTTCACCTATCACATAACACAGTATAGGTACAGTGAGTTGAGCCATTTCGAACAAATTACGTGCAATAGCTTCAGCCTGCCCTCTTTCCTCTGCTTCTATGCCTGGATAAGCACCTGGTGTATCGATTAGCGAAACTACTGGAAGGCCAAAGCGCTCTGCCAGCTTCATCAATCTCAATGCTTTACGATACCCCTCTGGATTCGCCATACCAAAGTTTCTGAATTGGCGCATCTTAGTATTTACCCCCTTTTGATGCCCAATCACGACTACTGACATCCCATCTATATTAGCTAGGCCACCTACAATCGCTTTGTCATCTTTGAATGTACGATCGCCATGTAGCTCTGTAAATGACTTTGTCATTTGCTCTATATAATACAGGGAATAGGGTCTCTCTGGGTGTCTAGAAAGCTGTACTTTTTGCCACCCAGTAAGGTTTTGATAGATGCCTTTTTGGGTGTTTTTTATTTTAGTTTCTATTTCTTTGACCATTTCAGAGACATCAATGTCTCCATCTTCTCCTACTTGCTTAATTTTTTCAAGTTTTTCGAAAAGACTTTCGAGTGGTTTTTCAAAGTCTAGGAATACCATATAGTTGATTTTGACAGCCTATCTGTCTGAATATGACTGTTTTGTATTTAAATTTGGTTCAAAGGTCGTTAACAAATATAAACGGTTTCAAGCTTAAGGGGGAGTAATTTGCAACTTTTTTTACCTTTTATGGGTACAATCTTGCGGATGTTACAAAGGAATATTACCTTTGCCATCCGCTCAGTAAAGATTGAGTAAAAAAGAATATCGGTCTGGTAGTTTTCCGCAGCTAATGCGGAATTAGAGTACCTGTCCCGATGCATCGGGAGGGTCGCAATCTGAAGACTAGATAAACAAACAATGGTTTGTTAAAAAAAGAAATTTAAGAACTACAAAAATATGGTCTGGTAGTTCAGTTGGTTAGAATACCTGCCTGTCACGCAGGGGGTCGCGAGTTCGAGTCTCGTCCAGACCGCTTACGCTCGCCTTTAGCTTTATGCGAAGGCGAGTTTTTTTATGCCTATTATTAAGCCTTTTAAATAATCGGGTAGGAAGACAAGGATTAATTCCTTGCCTGTCCTCCCACACCACCCTGCGTACGGAACCGTACAGGGCGGTTTTCTAACTAATTCTTTACACCCTGATAAGAAGTGTAAAGTTCGTGATGTTCTCTTCAGTTAT
>CALIEI010000020.1 GCA_938022165.1 uncultured Saprospiraceae bacterium
TTCTTCGTACTTTCATCTTAATATGTTTTTTGATTACCCCGTTTTTCCGCGACCAACGAAGAAAACGGGGTTTTCTTTTTATTAAGATAATACTTTGTTCCCTATTTTTATAGACTATTTTCTACTACTGAATATCCCTAAATATTACTTCTTTGGACTAGTGCTGTGCAGTAGTCCCGATCGTAGCGAAGCGAAGATTCGGGAGACTCGAAACAGAGTGTAGAGGCCGAGTCGAATGGCGAGCTACGAAACATAACGACCTGAGTTCATCTTTGCAATGCAGTACAATAGCAATTGTGCTGCATTGCAAAGGTGAACTCAGGTAGGCCCCAAAAAAATAGCATCTCCCGATAACGAAAGATGCTATTCTAAGATATCTTATTTAAAATGAATTAAGCACTCACTCCTTCAAGTGCATTCTTCATAGTAATACCAATTTCAGCTGGAGAGCTCACAACATGAATTCCGCATTCGCCCATGATTTTCATTTTTGCTGCAGCAGTATCTTCTGCACCTCCAATGATAGCTCCTGCATGTCCCATCGTACGACCTGCTGGTGCAGTCTGTCCTGCAATAAATCCAACTACTGGCTTTGTTGCATTCTCTTTGATCCATCTTGAAGCATCTGCTTCCATACTCCCTCCTATCTCGCCGATCATAATGATTCCGTCAGTATCTGGATCTTCCATTAGTAATCTAACTGCATCAAGTGTAGTCGTTCCAACAATAGGATCACCACCTATACCGATACAAGTAGACTGACCAAGGCCAGCTTTTGTAACCTGATCAACCGCTTCGTATGTCAAAGTCCCTGAACGAGAAACAATACCGATACGACCTGGGTTATGAATAAAGCCAGGCATGATCCCTACTTTTGCTTCTCCAGGAGTCATCACTCCAGGACAGTTAGGACCAATCAGTCGGCACTGCGGTCTATCATTTAGGTAAGACTTTACTTTTACCATATCCTGAACTGGTATACCTTCAGTAATACAGATAATAACTTTGATGCCAGCATCAGCCGCTTCCATCACTGCATCCGCAGCAAATCTTGGAGGTACAAATAGAATAGATGTATCTGCTCCTACCTTGTCTACAGCTTCTTGAACTGTGTTAAAAATAGGTTTATCCAAATGAGTCTGTCCTCCTTTTCCTGGAGTCACACCACCAACGATGTTTGTGCCGTACTCTATCATCTGTCCTGCATGAAAAGATCCCTCCTTTCCGGTAAATCCTTGGACGATAATTTTTGAATTTTTATTTACTAATACTGACATAATTATTTTTTATCGATAATGAAAACGTCTTCATTATCTTTTTTCATGTAATATTTTTCGCGTGCGAATTTCTCTTTATTTTTTCTTAGGGCATTTAGTTCAGAAGAAGTTTGTTCTATTTTCTCAGCGATTTCAATTTTCTCATTTTCTAGATCTACCAGTTTATTTGTTAACCGTAGCTGAGTACTGAGATCATTTCCATCAAAGAAAATCATCCAAGTAACAAATCCCGCTAGTAGTATAAAATACCAATTGGTGAATGGATTGTACCACTTTCTGCTATTGTTAGAAAATTGCATCGTATTTTTTTTTCAAATATATGAAAATGTGCCTAAAATAAGATGGATTTACCATTAAACACGGCTGCTTCATCCAATTCTTCTTCGATTCTTAGCAATCTATTGTATTTAGCTACCCTATCCGATCTTGATGCACTACCTGTTTTGATTTGTCCAGTATTAAGAGCAACTGCTAAATCAGCAATAGTTGTATCTTCTGTTTCACCAGATCTATGGCTCATAACAGAAGTATAACCGTTTCTAGTAGCTAAACTCACCGCATCAATCGTTTCGGAAAGGCTACCTATTTGGTTTACTTTTACCAAAATTGAATTTGCAGATCCTTCATCTATCCCTCTTTGCAGTCTGGTCGTATTGGTAACAAACAAATCGTCTCCAACAAGTTGGGTATTGTGTCCAATTGCTTTATTCAGTTGGCTCCAAGCACTCCAATCGTCCTCATCTAATCCATCTTCAATAGAAAAGATGGGGTACTTCTTTCTCCACTTAGTCCAATAAGCAACCATTTCATCTGAGGATAGTTTCCTTCCGTCTGACTTGTGAAAATGATAAACTTTCTTTTTAGAATCGTAGAATTCAGAAGCAGCAGCATCCATGGCAATGAACACGTCGTCGCCCGGCTTATATCCTGCTTTTTCAATAGATTTTAAAACGATCTCAATTGCCTCTTCATTAGATTTTATATTCGGAGCAAAACCTCCCTCATCTCCTACGTTAGTAGAATAATTTTTACTCTTGAGTACATTCTTCAAATGATGAAAAATTTCAACTCCCATGCGAAGACTTTCACTAAAAGTATCTGCTCCTACAGGAACTATCATAAACTCTTGAAAGTCGATACTATTATCGGCATGGCTACCTCCATTTAGGATATTCATCATTGGGACTGGAAGCGTATTAGCTCCTACTCCCCCGATGTATCTGTATAAAGGCATACCTAATTCTTCAGCAGCTGCTTTTGCTACTGCAAGTGATACTCCCAAAATCGCATTAGCACCGAGTTTAGATTTATTCTTGGTTCCATCAAGTTTGAGCATTAGCTGATCAATTTGTGATTGATCAGAAACAACCATTCCTTCAAGTTCTTTAGCAATTTTGTTATTGACAAAATTGCAAGCTTTTAGAACTCCCTTGCCTAGAAATCTCTTTTTGTTTTTATCTCTTAACTCTACGGCTTCATACTTTCCAGTAGACGCACCCGAAGGCACAGCCGCACGTCCCATAGCTCCTGAATCAGTTAGTACATCTACTTCTACAGTAGGGTTTCCTCGTGAGTCTAAAATTTCTCTTGCAGTTACATCAATAATAAAAGGCATAGTTTGTTTTTAGCTTGTTATGGTTTGGGTTTGCATTAAGTTACTGAATTCTTTAAACAAGTATCGAGCATCATGTGGACCTGGTGAAGCCTCAGGGTGATATTGCACAGAAAATGCTTTTTTACTTTTCACCTTAATTCCTTCAACAGTATCATCATTCAGATTTATGTGTGTTACTTCAATATCTGGATGCGCATTAATGGACTCCGCTTTAACACCAAATCCATGATTTTGACTTGTTATTTCACATTTACTGGTGAGCATATTCTTCACAGGATGATTTAATCCTCTGTGTCCATGCTTCATCTTATAAGTCTCTAAGCCATTTGCTAGTGCCAATATTTGATGGCCTAAGCATATACCAAAAAGCGGAATATCTTCCTTAAGCACTTCTTTAGCAAAATCAATTGCGTACTGCATAGCAGATGGATCACCTGGACCATTTGATAAGAAGATTCCATCTGATCCCCACTTCTTTACTTCCTCATAAGTAGTATGTGCTGGAAATACCTTCAAGTAAAATCCCTCATCAGCCATACACTGAAGTATGCTCTTTTTGACACCATAATCCATCACCGCTACCTTAACAGCATTATGTGGATCACCAAAATAATAAGCAGCATTGGTAGATACTTTAGAGGCTAACTCTAAGCCATCCATATTAGGTACTTCTTTTAGCTTAGCCTTAAGTACTTCTACATCTTGTATATCAGTAGAAATAATGGCATTCATCGCTCCTTGTGTTCTGATCTTCTTTACGATAGTTCTAGTATCTACATCATATATAGCTACCGTGTTATTAGACTCAAAATATTCTTGGATTGATGCATCAGCTAGTTTGCGCGAAAAACGTTCATTAAATGAACGACATACTAAGCCATTAATCTTGACACTCTCTGACTGGCCTTCTAGATTTTTAATGCCATAATTTCCAATGTGAACATTTGTTGTAACCATAATCTGACCAAAATAAGAAGGGTCTGTGAAGACCTCTTGATATCCGGTCATACCAGTATTAAAACATATTTCACCGGTTGCTATCCCTTTGACACCAGCTGCTTTTCCGTGATAAACGCTGCCATCATCTAGCAATAAAACTGCTTTTTCCATCAATGAAAGTTTGATTTTTATTTGGACTCAAATATAAACAACTAATAGTTATAAAATAAAAAAGGCAATACCCTATTGAAAGGTATTGCCTTTTTATTTAAACTATATATTTCTACTCTTCTTCAGAGCCATCTTTCTTATTAGTTTCTTTTTTAACTTCCTCTTTGAAAGAATCAGTAGCAGTAGCTGCTGCGGCTGCTGTAGTAGCTGCTCCAGTGCTAGTTTCTGTAGCAGACTTCTTACCTCTTCTTGTTCTCTTCTTCTTCCCTTCTCCAGCAGAAGATTTAGCAGTACCATTAGTGTAAACAGAGTTGAAATCTACAAACTCGATAATAGCCATTTGAGCACTATCACTCTTTCTAAATCCTGTTTTGATAATTCTTAAATATCCACCTGGTCTATTAGTTACTGCATCTGAAATTGTAGAAAACAATTCCGTAACTGCAGTTTTATTGCCTAGGTAGCTAAAAACAACTCTTCTGTTATGCGTAGAATTAGTCTTACTCTTAGTAACTAAAGGCTCCAAGTATACCCTTAAAGCTTTAGCTTTTGCAAGAGTAGTTCTGATACGCTTATGCTCAATAAGAGCTATTGATAAATTTCTAAAGAGTGCCTTTCTGTGGCCAGTCTTTCTTTTTAAATGATTTACTTTTTTACCGTGTCTCATAATTGAGCGTTGTTTTTAAATTAAAAATTATTGTCTCCGCAGCATGGAAAATCTCATAACTGCAATATTTAAAGAACCTCTATTTTTTATAAAAAGAGGATCAGATGATCTTTATTGATCTTCGTCAAGTTTATACTTGGAAAGATCCATTCCAAAGGTCAAACCTTTGTTTTGAAGTAGATCTTCGATTTCAACTAATGACTTCTTACCAAAGTTTCTAAACTTAAGAAGTTCATGAGTATCAAACTTAACCATTGAACCAAGGGTATTAATCTTAGCTGCTTTCAAACAGTTGTAAGCTCTTACTGAAAGATCTAAATCTTCAAGAGAAGTCTTTAACAACTTTCTCATATGTAAGATATGCTCATCAACAATATTATCTTCATTATCCTTCTCACTGTCAAAAGTGATATTCTCGTCAGTAATCAACATCAAGTGTTGAATAAGAATTCTTGAAGCTTCTTTTACAGCATCCTCTGGATGTATAGTACCATCAGTAGTAACATCAAGAGTCAACTTTTCATAATCTGTTCTTTGTCCTACTCTAGTATTACCAATCTTATATGCTACATTCTTGATAGGTGTATAGATAGCATCAATTGGAATAACGCCAATAGGAGCATCTTTAGGGAGGTTTTCACCAGCAGGCTTATAACCTCTACCTTTGGTTACAGTAAACTCAATTTCTAGGTTTACAGATGATTCCATTCTACAGATAAGCATATCAGGATTCATTACCTTGAATACATTGGTATGCTCTTCCATATCACCAGCTCTAAATTCTTCCTTACCAGAAATGGTTAGGTATATTTTTTCGCTAGAAATTTCTTCTTCTTGTATTAGTTGCTTTAATCTAACCTGCTTGAGGTTTAAAACAATATCGACTACATCCTCAACCACACCTTTGATTGTTGAAAATTCGTGGTCAACACCTGCGATTCTAACTGCCGAAATTGCGAAACCTTCTAAAGAAGAAAGTAATACTCTTCTAATAGAGTTTCCGATAGTTTGGCCAAATCCAGGCTCTAATGGTTTAAATTCGAATTGTCCTTCAAAATCAGTAGCCTTCTGAAGAATAATTTTTTCTGGTTGTTGAAAACTTAAAATACTCATATAGTTTTTTTGATGAGGATTTAGAAAAAAAAGGCTAAAATGATATTCTACTTAGAATATAGTTCAACGATAAGCTGTTCGTTTATTTTTTCAGGAATAAGCTCTCTTTCTGGATATTCCAAAAATTTACCTTCCATAGCATCAGAACTGAATTGCAACCAAGAATACTTTTTTGCTTCAGAAATGTTGCTAGCTACATTTTGAGCTATAACTTCTAAATTTTTTGATTTTCCTCTAACAGATACCACATCACCTGGCTTCAACTGAGTTGAAGGGATGTTGTTGACAACACCATTCACAACGATATGTCTGTGAGAAACTAATTGACGAGCAGCTCTTCGAGTCGGTGCTATTCCTAGTCTAAAAACAGCGTTGTCTAGTCTAGATTCCAATAGTTGAAGAAGTACTTCACCTGTTACACCCTTCTTTCGAGAAGCTTTGTCAAACAAATTTCTAAATTGCTTTTCAAGCAGACCATAAGTATACTTAGCTTTTTGCTTTTCTCTTAATTGGTTTGCGTAATCAGACTTTTGCTTTCTTCTACCTCCACCATGTTGGCCAGGAGGAGTCTTTCTTTTCTCGAAAGCTCTATCAAATCCAAAAATAGCTTCGCCTAATGCTCTTGCTTTCTTTGTTCTTGGTCCAGTGTATCTTGCCATAATTTTTTAAACTTCTTTACCTAAGAATTAAACACGTCTTCTCTTTGGAGGTCTGCATCCATTGTGAGGAATAGGTGTAACATCTTTGATTTTAGTAACTTTTATACCTGCTACATCAATTGCTCTGATAGCTGCTTCTCTTCCAGCTCCAGGCCCTTTTACAAATACTTCCGCAGTCTTCATACCTGCAGCTGCAGCAACACCTGCAGCATCAGCAGCAGCTATTTGAGCAGCATAAGGTGTATTTTTCTTAGAACCTCTAAAACCAGCTTTACCGGCAGATGCCCATGAAATAACCTGACCACTCTTATTTGTAAGAGAGATAATGATGTTATTGAAACTCGCTTGAATAAAGATCAATCCTTCTGAATCAACCTTTACGGTACGTTTTTTTACTTTTTTACTCTTAGCCATATCAAATGATATAATAAGTTGAAATGTATAATATTATTTAGTAGCCTTCTTCTTGTTCGCTACAGTCTTTCTTTTACCTTTTCGAGTACGTGCATTTGTCTTCGTACGTTGGCCTCTTAGAGGTAGGCCTCTACGATGTCTCAAACCACGGTAACATCCAATATCCATTAGACGTTTTATATTCAGTTGCACTTCAGATCTTAACTGACCTTCAACTCTATATTCATTTTGGATGATACCAGAAATTGACTTGATATTATCATCATTCCACTCTGATATTTTAGTATTGTGCTCAATACCTGCCTTATCCAAAATTTCTAGAGCTCTAGATGGACCAATACCGAAAATATAGGTCAATCCGATAATTCCTCTTTTATTTCTTGGTAAATCTACACCAGCAATTCGTGCCATATCTTTTTAATTTTTACCCTTGACGTTGTTTAAATCTAGGATTCTTTTTGTTGATAACATACAACTTCCCTTTTCTCCTCACGATCTTACAATCAGTAGATCTTTTCTTTATTGAAGCTCTTACTTTCATAATAACTTAATTTAGTTCAATTATTTATATCTGTAATTGATTCGCCCTCTCGACAAATCATATGGGGAAATTTCAACCGCTACTTTATCACCTGGTAGAATACGGATATAGTGCATTCTCATTTTTCCAGATATAGTCGCCACGATTTCATGACCATTTTCTAGACGAACTCGGAACATAGCATTGGATAGTGCTTCTTCAATGATACCATCTTGCTTTATTAAGTCCTGTTTCGCCATAATTTGAATTTCGGTGTGCAAAGATACAAATTTTATCCTAAAATGCACAGCTTTTTTGTGGTTTAAGCACCAGATACCTCTGTAGATCTGATTGCCACCATATTAACATTTGAATTCTTTTTTATCTCTGCTTCAATTAAGGAATGATCGCTGAGTATCAAAGCTTTATCTTTTTGCACACAGATAGTATGCTCATAGTGAGCTGACATAGTCCCATCTTTACTGGCAACTGTCCAGCCATCATCTAGCTGCTTTACTCCTCTTTTTCCTAAATTAACCATTGGCTCAATTGCGATGACCAAACCTTCTTTCAATTTAGCCCCTCGGCCTCTCTTTCCATAATTTGGTACTTCTGGCGGTTCATGCAAAGAACGTCCAATTCCGTGTCCAACCAATTCTCTAACTACGCCATACTTATATGTGTTCTCGCAATACTCTTGAACAGCATAGCCAATATCTCCAATTCTTTGTCCTGCTACTGCTGCTGCTATTCCTTTGTAAAGTGAAGTATTGGTTACTTCTAGCAACTGCATTGTTTCTTTCTTCACTTCTCCAAGTGCAAAAGTGTATGCAGAATCGCCAAAAAATTCATTCATATAGGTTCCACAATCGATAGAGACTACATCTCCGTCTTTGAATTCGACATCCGTAGGGATACCATGAACTACTTGATCATTAACTGAAATACATAATGTTGCTGGAAAACCTCTATACCCTTTGAAAGCGGGTAGTGCATTATGGTCTTTGATTAATTCTTCTGCGATTTGATCCATCTGAAGACCCGTAACCCCTGGCCTAATTTGTGATGCAACCTGAGCGAGTGCTTTACATACAAGCAAGCAACTCTTTCTTATAAGTTCTACTTCTTCTTCAGTTTTGTAATATACCATAGTACCGTTAAACGTGTTTATTAATATACAACCCCGAAGAGATCAAATCGTTTAGATGAAGAAAATTACATGCCGGCTCCGATACCTTGCATTCTACTCCTTCCTTGTAGTTTACCTGACTTAACCAATCCATCATATTTTCTCATAAGTAGGTAACTTTCTATCTGTTGAAGTGTGTCTAAAACAACAGCTACTAAGATAAGAAGTGAAGTACCTCCAAAGAAAAGAGCCAAAGATAAATTGACTCCAAAGATTCTATTGATGATAGCAGGTAATATAGATATTAGACCTAAAAAGATAGATCCAGGAAGTGTAATTCTTGTAGTAACGGTATCTATAAAGTCAGCTGTACTTTTACCCGGTTTCACACCTGGAATAAATGCGTTCTGTCTTTTAAGATATTCAGCATATTGCTGTGGGTTCACTAAAAGAGCTGTATATACATATGTAAAGACAACTACTAAAAGGAAGTAAACTAAGTTATATGGTGTAGAAGTAATGTCATTGAAAATTGCTGCCATAGAACCTGTTGCTGGACTTCCGCCATCACCAGACATAAAGTAAGTAGCTACTGTGCCTGGCAAAAACATTAATGCTTGAGCAAAGATAATAGGCATTACACCTGCTGCATTTACTTTAACTGGAATGTAATCTCTATTACCAGCTACAGGCATTTCATTATTTCCTCTACCCACAATTCTTTTCGCAAATTGGATTGGAATCTTTCTTACACCTTGTACTATTAGCACTGTAGCTAATGTAACCGCAAATAGTGCTCCTAGGATAATGATGAACATAAATGGGTTTGTATTTGACATCTCTCCAATAAAAGCCGCTGGTAGCGTAGCGATAATACCAATGGTAATCAAAAGAGATACACCGTTTCCGATTCCCTTATCTGTAATCTTTTCACCTAACCACATGGCGAAAATAGTACCCGCACAAAGGATAATAATATTAGCTAACCAAAATATACCTGTTGGCACAGAAGGGTTGATAGCGCCAGGAGTAGTCTGTATCATACTTAAGTATCCAGTTCCTTGAACTAGACAAATAAATACGGTAAGCATTCTTGTAATTTGAGTAATTTTCTTTCTACCTGATTCCCCTTCTTTTTGCTGTAGTTTTTGGAAATAAGGAACAGCAAATCCTAAAAGTTGAATGATAATTGATGCCGTAATATAAGGCATGATACCAAGTGCAAAAAGAGATGCGTTTTTGAATGCACCTCCAGAAAACATATTGATTATACCTAACAAATCAGTGGGTGCATTAGAAATAGTATCTAAAGCTCCTCTGTTAACTCCTGGAAGTATAATAAAAGATCCTACTCTATAAACTGCTAGCATAGCAATTGTGAATAGGATTCTGCCTTTTAATTCATCTATACTCCAAATGTTCTTTAGAGTAGTTATCAATCTTTTCATCGGTGCAATTTATGCGATTGTTATTGTTCCTCCGGATTTTTCGATGCTTTCCTTTGCAGCGCCTGACACAGCATTTGCTGTTATATTCAATTTTGATTTGATTTCGCCAGTGCCCAAGATTTTCACTTTATCACCTTTATTAACAATACCATTTGTAACTAAAAACTCGATATCAATATTAGAATTACGATATTTCTCAAAAATAGATTCCAACCTATTAAGATTAATTGCTACGTACTCCGTTCTATTAGGGTTTTTGAAGCCTCTTTTAGGCAATCTCATCTGCAAAGGCATCTGACCACCCTCATGGTTTCTCTTTCTACTGTAACCAGATCTAGACTTTTGTCCTTTATGACCTCTTGTTGCAGTACCTCCTTTACCTGAACCTTGTCCTCTTGCTATTCTCTTCCCGCTCTTAACGGCACCTTTAGCTGGTCTTAAATTATGAAGTTCCATATCGATATAGTTATTATATTTCTTCAACCACGATCAAGTGGTTAACTTTATTTACCATTCCAAGAATCTGTGGTGTTGCTTCGTGCTCCACAGATTGATTCATTTTCTTTATACCAAGTGCAATCATAGTATCTTTTTGACGCTTCGTACGGTCAATAACAGACTTCACTTGTGTAATTCTTATTTTAGCCATGATAATTTTCTATAGTAGATTATCCGTTAAATAGTTTATCCATTGAAATTCCTCTTGTTTGAGCAATTTGCATTGGTGATCTAAGTTTACTTAATGCATCAATAGTAGCTTTCACTACATTATGAGGATTTGAAGAACCTTGAGACTTAGCAAGTACGTTTTGTACTCCAGCCATCTCTAGTACTGCTCTCATTGCACCACCGGCAATAACACCTGTACCCTCAGAAGCAGGCTTGATTAAAACCTTACCAGCTCCGTATTTTCCTTTTTGAGAATGCGGAATAGTTCCTTTATAAACTGGCACTTTAACCAGATTCTTTTTAGCATCGTCAACTGCCTTTTGGATTGACTCTGAAACATCTCTAGCCTTACCAAGACCATGTCCCACAGTTCCAGCACCATCGCCAACTACAACTACTGCAGCAAAACTAAAAGTACGTCCCCCTTTAGTTACTTTCGCAACTCTGTTTAGGTTAACTAACTTTTCTTTTAGCTCTGATTCTGACGCTTTAACTCTTTTCTGATTTCTTTTTGCCATTGTATTCTATATTAAAATTGTAAACCATTTTCTCTTGCTGCATCTGCTAATGCCTTGATGCGTCCATGATACAAGTATCCTGATCTATCGAAAATGATTCTATCAATATTATGCTCACTAGCCTTTTGAGCTACGGCTTTACCAACTGCTTTTGCTTGTCCTATTTTAGAACTTTCGTCTACAGTAACTGTCTTCGATGAAATTTGGAAGAGCGTTATACCTTTTGTGTCATCGATAACTTGACAAGAAATATTCTTGTTAGATCTGAATACACTAAGTCTCGGAATATTTTCCGTACCTGATATACGCTTTCTAATTCTTTTTTGAATTCTCTTTCTACTATCGCGCTTTGAAAGTTTCATTTTATAAATAGTTATTAAGCCTAAAAATTACCCAGCAGTCTTACCTTGCTTTCTTCTAATCTCTTCACCAGCAAATCTAATACCTTTACCTTTGTATGGTTCAGGTGCTCTAAATTCTCTGATTTTTGCAGCAATTTGTCCGATCAATTGTTTGTCAGCACTTTCAAGCATCACTTTTGGTGGTTGCCCTTTCTCCATGCTAGTAGTCAATTTAACCTCGTCTGCAACATAAAAATATATTGGGTGAGAATACCCTAATGTCAACTCTAAAAGCTGACCACTATTATTTGCTCTATATCCAACACCATGAAGCTCCATAGTCTTACTATATCCGTCAGATACGCCAATAACCATATTATTGATTAATGATCTATAAAGTCCGTGAACAGAACGGTGTCTCTTCTGGTCAGTTGGTCTTTTTATTTCAAGAGTACCATCTGCTATAGAAACCTCAAGATCTTGATCAACTTGTTGCATCAGTTCTCCTTTAGGACCCTTGACAGTCACCATATTACCTTTAGTTACATCGATGGTAACTCCGCTTGGAATACTTATTGGTGCCTTACCTATTCTAGACATCTCTTAAATTTTTTCTATTCAATTTATTAATAAACGTAGCAAACTAATTCCCCTCCTACATTCTCCTTCTTGGCTTGCTTATCTGTCATCACACCTTTATTGGTTGAAACGATAGTTAAGCCCAGGCCATTGATTACCATAGGGATTTCATCTACTTTAGCATACTTTCTCAAACCAGGAGTACTATATCTACCCAATTTTGTGATAGCCGGTACTTTTGTATTTTGATTATACTTCAGTGCTATTTTGATTAGACCCTGCTTTCCAGCGTCATCATCAAACATATACTTCAATATATATCCCTGATCATATAAAATCTCAGTGATACTTTTTTTCATATTAGAAGCAGGAATCTCAACTATCTTATGCCCAGCTTGCTGCGCATTTCTTATTCTAGTCAGATAATCTGCAATTGGATCTGTTACCGCCATTTTCTAATTGTTATATTCGTTTTTATATAATTACCAGCTAGCCTTAGTGATGCCAGGTATTTTACCTTCTAATGCCATCTTTCTAAAAACTACTCTACAAATTCCAAAATCTCTCATATACCCTTTAGGTCTTCCTGTAAGTTTACATCTATTATGTAATCTCTTCTTAGACGAGTTTCTTGGTAATTTATCCAAAGCATCCCAGTCACCTTCTGCCTTCAACTTCTTTCTTAAGTCGGCATACTTAGCAACCATCTTCTCTCTTTTTCTTTCTCTTGCGATTAAAGATTTTCTAGCCATTTCGAATTAATTTCTTTGATTTTTAAATGGAAGTCCTAACTCTTTTAAAAGAGCAAGTGCTTCAGCATCAGTCTTCGCAGTTGTCACGAAGTTTATATCCATTCCAGTAATCTTATTTATCTTATCAAGATCAATTTCTGGGAAAATTATTTGTTCAGTAATGCCCATTGAGTAGTTACCTCTACCATCAAAGCTCTTATCGTTGATTCCTCTAAAATCTCTTACACGAGGAAGCGCAACAGTTATTAGCCTATCCAAGAATTCGTACATTCTCTCATCACGCAATGTTACTCTAGCTCCGATAGTCATTCCTTCTCTAAGTTTGAAGTTAGAAACCGACTTTCTTGCTTTAGTAGGAACTGCTTTTTGTCCAGCAATTAAAGAAATCTCTTCCAATGCTATATCAGCAAGCTTCTTGTCTTGCGTAGCTTGGCCTACCCCTTGGTTGATACTTATCTTTACCAACTTAGGAATCTGCATTGATGAGCCGTACTTAAACTGCTCCATCAATTTATCCTTGATTTCTTCTTTATATTTCTTCTTAAGTCTTGGTACGTAGCTCATTACTTAATAATTTCTCCTGATTTTTTTGAATATCTTACCAGCCTACCATCTTCAATTCTTCTTCCAATTTTAGTTGTTTCACCTGTTGCAGGATCGATCAACATTAAATTTGAAATATCTATTGGAGCTGCTTTGTCTATGATACCACCAGCATTTTCTGCGGTAGCTTTTGTGTGCTTCTTTCTATTATTTACACCATCAACAATTGCTCTATTCTTAGAAGGTAAAATCTCAAGAACTTCACCTGTCTGACCTTTATTTGATCCAGCGATAACTTTCACTTGATCACCTTTTTTGATCTTTATCTTATGTTTGTGGTTCAACACTTTCTTATAAGGCATAATATCTATTATTTAAAGTACCTCAGGGGCAAGTGAAACAATTCTCATATAATCTTTGTCTCTAAGCTCTCTAGCTACAGGTCCAAAAATACGTGTACCACGAGGTTCTTCTGAGTCATTCAATAATACAACAGCATTGTCGTCAAATCTGATGTATGTACCGTCTTTTCTTCTTACTTCTTTCTTAGTGCGCACAATTACTGCTTTTGAAACAGTTCCTTTCTTTACACCACCTGGAGAAGCATCTTTTACAGATACAACAATTACATCTCCTACTGAAGCATATCTTCTTTTAGATCCACCGAGTACTCTAATACATAGTACTTCCTTGGCACCGCTATTATCAGCTACTTTTAATCTACTTTCTTGCTGTATCATTTTGACTTAAATTTTGAGGCAAAAAGCCTTCAATAATTATTTTGCTTTTTCTAGTATTTCAACCAAACGCCATCTCTTTCTCTTACTCAAAGGTCTTGATTCAGTAATCTTTACTGTATCTCCAACTTGGCATTCATTTGTTTCATCATGAGCCATGAACTTCTTAGACCTCTTTACAAATTTTCCGTAAATAGGGTGACGGAGTCTTCTCACTACATTAATGGTAATACTTTTTTCCATAGATGTGCTCGTTACTACACCTACTACTACCTTTTTATTTGTCGTTCCAGCCATAATTAAATACTGTTAAAATATTAACGTCTTCTTTCTCTAATTTTTGCTCTATTAGCAATCTCTTCAGCAGACATTGCCTCTATCTCTCTTCTTCTTATCTCTGTCTTCAACCTTGCTATATCTTTTCTAGCTTCAGTAAGTACAAGTGGATTATCCAAACCACTTACTGCATGGTCAAATTTAAGCTTCCCATACTGTTCTTCAGTAGCTTTTAGTTCAGCTTGTAAGTCATCCGCAGAAAACCCTTTTAATTCTTGAAATTTGCTTGAAGCCATGATCTATCTTATTAAATATATTTTTTATTCTATTCTATTATCCTACGAAATCTCTACGCACAACCATCTTAGTCAAAATCGGTAGCTTTTGAGCCGCAAGTCTAAGTGCTTCTCTCGCTGTTTCTATTGGTACACCATCCATTTCGAACATAATTCTTCCTGGCTTGATTGGTGCTACATAATGATCTAAGGCCCCTTTACCCTTACCCATTCTTACCTCTGCTGGCTTAGAAGTCATCGGTTTATCTGGAAATACTCGAATCCAAACCTTTCCCTCTCTCTTCATATATCTGGTCATCGCAATACGAGCCGCCTCTATCTGTCTACTTGTCAATCTACCTCTTTCTAGTGCTTTAAGACCAAATGAACCGAAATCTACGGTACTTCCTCGGTATGCAAGCCCCTTATTACGGCCTTTATGCGTCTTTCTGTATTTCGTTCTTTTCGGTTGTAACATTGTTATTTCTATTTATTAAGTCCAAAAAAACACCTTTTTCAAAAGTTTGGCAAAGGTACAGCTTTTTCAAGTGATAATCTAATTCCTATTATTTCTTCTATTTCCACCACCTCTACGATCGCCTCTTCCACCGCCTCTACGGTCACCTCTTCCACCGCCTCTTCTATCTTTCTTAGCATCTACTCCTACATTTGGAGAAAGGTCTCTCTTACCAAGTACTTCACCATTACAGATCCAAGTTTTGATACCAATTTTACCATATACAGTAAGTGCTTCTACTAAAGCATAATCAATGTCTGCTCTGAAAGTATGTAAAGGAGTTCTTCCTTGCTTATACTCTTCAGAACGAGCCATTTCAGCTCCATTCAATCTACCACTAATTCTAACCTTGATACCTTCTGCTCCTCCTCGAATAGTAGACTGAATCGCCATCTTGATCGCTCTACGGTAATTCATTCTTGATTCGATTTGCTTAGCAATTTGCTCTCCTACAATATAAGCATCAAGCTCAGGCTTTCTTATTTCTACGATGTTGATTTGGATATCAGATCCAGTCAACTTTTTAAGCTCTTCTTTTATTCTATCTACTTCAGAACCACCTTTCCCGATAATGATACCTGGTCTAGATGTATTGATAGTAACGGTAATTCTCTTTAGCGTACGCTCAATAATTATTTTAGAAACACCTCCTTTGCTTACACGTGCACGAAGGTATTTTCTGATACGCTCATCCTCAACAACTTTGTCACCGAAATTGTTACCACCGAACCAATTGGATTGCCATCCCTTAATGATTCCTAATCTATTACCTATTGGATTTGTCTTTTGACCCATTTTCTAGATTTTATTCTTCTTCTGAAGTTGTATTATCAGCCGAATCCATATCGGTTGGCTTTCTATTTTCAACAATTATTGTAATATGATTTGTACGCTTTCTAATTCTGTGTGCTCTACCGTGCGGAGCAGGTCTGAATCTCTTAAGCATATATCCTTTATCAACTAAAGCAGTCTTTACAAACAAGTCATGGTCATCTGCACTTACACTCATACCATTCTTGAATTCCCAGTTAGCAATAGCAGAAACCAAAACTTTCTCTGCCCAAGAGGATGCCTCCTTATTGGTAAACCTAAGAATATCTAAAGCCTCATTTATGCCTTTGCCTCTGATGTTTTGTACTACCAATCTCATCTTTCTTTCAGACATTGGGCAGTTCTTCAATTTAGCTAATGCTTCCATTTTATAATTATTTAGAAATACTAAATTCTACTTTCTATTACCAGCGTGACCTTTATAGGTTCTGGTTGGAGAAAATTCTCCTAATTTATGTCCTACCATATTCTCCGTAACAAATACTGGAACAAAGGTTTTTCCGTTATGTACCGCAATGGTCTCACCTACCATATCTGGTATAATCATAGAAGCTCTTGACCAAGTCTTGATTACCGTCTTCTTCTTTGAATCTTTCGCTTTAAAAACTTTCGTCAAAAGTTTGTGAAATACGTAAGGTCCTTTTTTTACAGATCTTGCCATTACTTATTGTTTATTTCTTACTTTTTGATTTACGCTTAGAGATAATCATCTTATCAGAATACTTTCTAAGCTTTCTTGTTTTCTGACCTTTAGCCATAATACCAGTTCTTGATCTTGGGTGTCCACCTGAAGCTTTCCCCTCACCACCACCCATCGGGTGATCTACTGGATTCATCGCTACCCCTCTTGTATGAGGACGCTTTCCTAACCATCTCTTTCTACCCGCTTTACCTAAAACCTGTAGTTGGTGATCTGGATTAGATGCACTACCAATAGTAGCTTTGCATGTAAGCAATACTCTTCTTACCTCACCGGAAGGTAGACGCACACTTGCATACTTTCCTTCTCTACCCATCAAAGTACCGTATGTACCGGCGCTTCTTGCCAAAGCTGCACCTTTACCAGGCTTTAACTCGATAGCATGAATGACAGAACCTAATGGAATGTCACTTAAGTATAATGAGTTACCAACATTTGGTTGAGCTCCTCTACCTGATTCAATAGTATCTCCTACCTTCAAACCATCTGGAGCAATGATATATCTCTTTTCGCCATCTTCAAACTGAGTAAGCGCAATAAAAGCAGATCTGTTTGGATCATACTCAATAGTCTTTACCTCAGCCTTCATGCCCTCTCTATCTCTCTTGAAGTCGATAATTCTATATCTTCTTTTGTGTCCACCACCGATATAACGCTGAGTCATACGTCCAGTGGCATTACGACCACCTGATCTTTTCATTGGCGCCAACAAGCTTTTTTCAGGCTTAGATGTCGTCAAAACAGAATAGTCATTCCCTACTCTAAAACGAGTACCTGGAGTTATTGGACTGTACTTTTTAACTGGCATATCTTTTAAATCTTTTCTATCGTATTCAAATTACATTTCGCCGTATAGATCAAGTGTCTCCCCTTCAGCAAGCTTTACAATTGCTTTCTTAAAAGAAGAACTTCTACCTCTTACTACACCTGACTTAGTATTTCTAGTCTTAGACTTGCCAGGCATAACAGCTGTATTCACGCTCACTACGCTTACATTGTAAGCTTTCTCGATAGCGTTTTTAATCTCAATTTTATTAGCACGACGATGTACTACAAAGCAAGCCTTGTTCTCCTTTTCGGAGATCATTTCAGATTTTTCTGTAATTAAAGGCTTTATTAATATTGTCTTTTTCATAATTCTATGATTAAGCTAGCATTGTTTTCAATTTCTCAACTGCTCCTTCACTTAAGATCAATGTATTTGCATGCATGATTTCATAAGTACTCAAACTATTGCTACTTGTCACTGCAGTATTCTGAATATTACGTGAAGACAAGTAAACTTGCTTGTCCGTCTCTCCAGTTACCAATAATGTCTTTTTGCTACTGAGGTCAAGGCTATTTAAGATGCTTGCAAACTCTTTTGTCTTAGGCGCATCAAAAGTAAAATCTTCAATAACCATAAGATTTCCTTTTCCAGCTTTAACTGAAATAGCAGATTTTCTAGCTAAGGATTTCACCTTCTTATTAAGCTTAGTAGAATAATTTCTTGGTCTTGGACCAAAGATTCTACCTCCACCTCTAAAAATAGGAGACTTAATATCACCTGCTCTAGCTGTACCAGTACCTTTCTGCTTCTTGATCTTTTTTCTAGAACCCGTTACCTCTCCTCTTTCTTTAGCCTTATGCGTTCCTTGTCTACGATTAGCCAAGTGCTGCTTTACATCTAAGTAAATTGCATGCTCGTTCGCTTCAACAGCAAAAATTTCATCCGGTAAATCTACAGACCTACCAGTTTTATTACCTTTTATATCTACTACATCAATCTTCATAATTGACTATTTTTCAATTCTTACAAAAGCTCCTTTATGACCAGGTAAAGCACCTTTGATCAATATGAGATTTTTATCAGGAAATATTTTTACAACTTCCAAATTTTGGATCTTCGCTTTAACGTTACCCATACGGCCACCCATTCTCATTCCTTTGAATACTTTCGCTGGATAAGATGCAGCACCAATAGAACCCGGAGCTCTTTGACGATTATGCTGACCGTGAGTCGCATCGTTCACCCCTTTAAAGTTGTATCTCTTCACTACCCCTTGGAAACCTTTTCCTTTAGTAGATCCGCTAACACTAACCTTATCTCCCTCAGCAAATACTTCGCTAACAGTCAAGAGATCACCAAGTCCTTTAGGACCTACTTCACCTCCTTCTTCAGGGCTGATTAATGCATCAACATTAAAGTCTCTAAATTCACTAAGCTTACGTTTTGGCGCTGTGCCTGCTTTTTCAAAATGCTTAACCATTGATTTTGAAGTGTTCTTTGCTTTCGCATCACCAAAACCAATTTGCAGAGCATTATAACCATCGGTTTCAGTAGTCTTCACCTGTGTAATAACACAAGGTCCAACTTCTACAACGGTGCATGCAACGTTTTTTCCAGCTTTATTGAAAATGCTGGTCATACCAATTTTTTGTCCTATTAATCCATTCACAATGAATCAAGTTTTATATAGCATACCACAAAATCGTGGTTACTCTGTTTCAAAAAATAATACTAAGATATACTACAGTAAAAGGTAGGCTTAGGTAAGTTTGACTTGAATGTCAACTCCACTAGGCAGTTCCAATTTAGATAGCGCATCTACAGTTTTCTGAGTAGGGGTATAGATCTCTATAAGTCTTTTATGCGTGCGCAACTGAAACTGTTCTCTTGACTTTTTATTTACGTGTGGTGAACGCAAAACAGTGAAGATTTTTTTCTCAGTGGGCAGCGGAATGGGTCCTGTAATTACAGCACCACTAGTTCGTACAGTTTTAACAATCTTTTCAGTAGACTTATCTACTAAATTGTGATCGTACGAACGTAGTTTGATTCTTATTTTCTGATTCATATCCCTGATATAATTACCAATTAATTTCTAATTGGGCTGCAAAGATACACTTTGCAGCCCAATAGTCAAAGGTTATTTTATTTAATTTTAAACATTAGCTGTTCCTTTCGCTTTTGATATCACTTCTTCAGCAACATTTTTAGGCGCAGGAGCATAATGAGAGAATTCCATAGTAGAATTCGCTCTACCTGATGTAATCGTTCTTAGAGAAGTAACATATCCAAACATTTCTGCCAATGGCACATCTGCTTGTATTGCTACAACATTTCCTGTTCTCACATCTTGTGACTTTGGAAGCCCTCTTCTTCTGTTAAGGTCACCGATCACGTTACCAACAAACTCCTCAGGAGAAACCACTTCTAGCTTCATAATAGGCTCCATCAACTGTGGCTTACACTTAGGTGCTGCCACTCTAAAACCTTCCTTCGCACAAAGTTCGAATGCAATTGGCTTAGAATCCACTGCGTGAATCTTTCCATCATACACTCTAACCTTCATACTCTCTATATTGTATCCAGCTAGAATACCGTTATCCATCATTTGTAAAAACCCTTTCTTCACAGAAGGTAAGTATTCCTTTGGAATAGATCCCCCTACGATGTTATTTACAAACTGAAGCTTTTCTTTTCCAGTCTTGAACTCATCTGTATCCAAAAATTCTTGATCAGCAGGTCCCAATTCGAATTCCATCTCAGCAAACAAACCAGATCCACCAGACTGCTTCTTAAGACGCTCTCTGTGAGAAACTGTACCGTTCAATGCCTCTTTATAACTTACTTGAGGCTGACCTTGATTACATTCTACTTTGAATTCACGCTTCAATCTATCAATAATGATTTCTAAGTGAAGCTCACCCATACCACTAATTACAGTCTGATTCGTTTCCTCATCAAAATGTACCTTGAAAGTTGGATCTTCTTCAGCCAACTTAGCCAAAGCCATACCTAACTTATCTACATCCTTTTGAGTCTTAGGCTCAATTGCAATCCCGATCACTGGATCAGGGAATGAAATATTTTCAAGTACAATTGGATGCTTCTCATCACAGATAGTATCACCTGTTCTCAAATCTTTGAAACCTACACCAGCAGCAATATCACCTGCTTCTACACGGTCAATAGGCTTTTGCTTATTCGCGTGCATCTGGTAGATTCTAGAGATTCTCTCTTTATTTCCAGATCTTGTATTCAATACATATGAACCTGCGTCCAGTGCACCAGAGTAAACTCTGAAAAAGCACAATCTACCTACGAAAGGATCTGTTGCGATCTTAAATGCAAGTGCAGTAAAAGGCTCATTTACGTTTGGCTTTCTTTGTACCTCTTCGTCAGTCTTTGGATTGATACCATCAATCGCTTCTAGATCCATAGGAGAAGGTAAGTAAGCACAAACAGCATCCAAAAGAATTTGAACTCCTTTGTTTTTGAATGCAGAACCACACATCATAGGTGTGATCTTCATATCAATAACTGCTGCTCTAATCGCTGCGATCATCTCATCTTCAGAGATTGAGTTAGGATCCTCGAAGAACTTTTCTAATAAAGCATCATCGTATTCAGCAACTTGCTCAATTAACTTTCCTCTATATTCTTCTACAGTATCCTTGATATCATCTGGAATAGGCACTTCAGTGAAAGTCATACCAGCATCGTCATTATTCCAAACGATTGCTTTATTGGTAATCAAATCAACTACTCCTTCAAAAGTTTCTTCAGCTCCTATTGGCACCTGTAATGGTACTGCATTAGCCCCCAACTTTTCTTTAACATCGTTAACAACTTCGAAGAAATCTGCACCAGAACGATCCATTTTATTTACAAATCCTATTCTAGGTACTTTATATCTATCAGCTTGGCGCCATACTGTTTCAGATTGTGGCTCTACACCAGATACTGCACAGAATAAGGCAACAACACCATCTAATACACGCAAAGAACGCTCTACCTCTACAGTAAAATCAACGTGACCCGGAGTATCGATTATGTTAATTGGAAATTCTTGATCCTTCCACTTCCATGAAGTCTTTGTAGCTGCAGAAGTAATGGTAATACCTCTTTCTTGCTCTTGCTCCATCCAGTCCATAGTAGCTGCACCATCGTGTACCTCTCCAATCTTGTGGCTAATACCTGTATAGTAAAGTATTCTCTCTGTAGTGGTCGTTTTACCTGCATCAATGTGAGCAGCAATCCCAATATTTCGAGTAAATTTTAAGTCAATTGCCATAGCAAATAAATATTATAAGTTAATTTATACTTCTGTAAACGTGATTGTTCCTAATTGAGTTATACTACACTCTAAAGTGTGCAAATGCTCTGTTAGACTCTGCCATTTTGTGCGTTTCTTCTTTACGCTTCACAGCAGCTCCTTCATTCTTACTTGCTGCTATTAGTTCAGCAGCTAATTTTTCAGCAAACCCTTTACCAGATCTTTGTCTAGCGAATTTGATCACCCATTTCATACCAATAGAAATCTTACGACTTCCTCTAATTTCCGTTGGTATCTGGAATGTTGCTCCTCCAATTCTTCTACTACGTACTTCTACTTGAGGAATAGCATTATTCAACCCATCCTTCCACACTTTATGCGGATTCTCTTTAGTTTTGCTTTCTATGAGATCCATGGCATTGTAGAATACTTCAAAAGCAGTACTCTTCTTACCATCAAGCATCATATTATTTACAAACTGAGTCACCATAATATCGCCGAACCTAGGGTCTGGCTTTACGATTCTCAATTTTGGCTTTCTTTTACGCATCTCTATTAAGTATTATGAGTGGATATTATTATGTCTTATTTATTGTATCAATTATTTCTTTGGTCGCTTAGCACCGTACTTAGATCTAGACTGAAGTCTGTCCGCAACTCCCGCTGTATCTAGTGCACCTCTTACGATCGTATATCTTACCCCAGGTAAATCTTTTACTCTACCTCCTCTTACAAGCACGATGGAGTGTTCTTGTAGATTATGCCCTTCACCAGGTATATAGCAGATTACCTCAAATCCATTAGTCAACCTCACTTTTGCCACTTTACGCAAAGCTGAGTTTGGCTTCTTTGGAGTAGTTGTATAAACTCTAGTACAAACACCTCTTTTTTGAGGAGATGATTCCAAAGCTTTTGACTTACTCTTGGTAATTATTTGTTTTCTACCTTTACGAACAAGTTGATTGATAGTAGGCATATACCTTAAAAGTTTAAAATCCAAGCCACTTTATGCACATTAAGTGCTTGGTAGTTAATTAATTATACGACTAATCGTAAACCCTTCTAAAACGGGAACGCAAATGTACGACTATATTTCCATAAAAACAATATAAAAAGGCCGACAATACAAGGCCTACACCCTAATTTAATAGAGCCAAAGAAGCAACTCAACATGAAACAAGACAACATCGAAATAATACAAGCTCAATCAGACGATCTAGCTGACATTTTCAAACTAGTCGAAGCGCTAGCCATCTATGAAAAGGAGCCAGACGCCGTCACAACTGATATCGAGGAATATAAAAAGTGTTTCGAAGAAGGCGTTTTTGAAGCCATATTGGCCAAAAAAGACAACAAGACGATAGGCATGGCCTTATATTATACCACCTTTTCTACATGGAAAGGCCGCATGATCTACCTAGAGGACTTTGTTGTCGAAGAGCCATTTCGCAAATTGGGGGTTGGGAGTATGCTATTCGACAGATTCATCGAGATATCGAAAGAAAAAGACGCCAAATTGGCTAAGTGGCAAGTCTTGGACTGGAATACTCCTGCCGTGAATTTCTACGAGAAGAAAAAAGCGACCATCGAGAAAAATTGGTGGAATGGAAAGATTATTTTCTGACCTAATTTGCTGATTATTAATTATTGAGTCCACTCCGGAAAGTAGCGGATTGCAAAAAAATAGGCTATTTTGGATGAGATTTTTTATTCTCGAAATTCAGTGATGCCTGAGCATCAGTGGATTGAGAAAATGAAAAATATCGCCAAAAGAGTCATTTTGTGCTTTCGTGACTTTTCGGAGTGGACTCATTATTGAGTTTTTTTGGGGCCTCCCCCTTTTGCTTGTGCGCTAGCTAGCCCGCAAGGGGGCGCTACGATACAGGGCTCGATAGTCATCTCGGCCCTCACCCGAAAAAGGGTTCGGTCTTCGGCTAGCGCCTCACCCTTTCTCATCGCTAGGCCATTCAACTATTCCTGGAAGGACCTAATTAGATAGCACCTAGTCAGATCGACTTTCTTTTATATAAAATTCAAGGCTCAGCATAGCGTTACTGTGAAAAAGGAAGGCTATTAAATGCCTAGTACATTCATTAATCCATTGATATTAGAGCTTTACCTATGCCAATTGTGAACCGGCCTGGTGGGAGGCCGTGTGAAGGATAGGAAGTATGCCGGCGATAGCTGGCAGACCAAATCACGATTTTTCTCGTGATGCAGGTCCGGAGCAAAGCGGAGTACTGGAGAGCCTGACCCTGACCTTAACTATAATCAGGATTAAGCGTGCAAGGCTTGTTAAGGTCAGGGACACACCCAAATACAACTGAAAGAAAAAAAATAATTAATGATTCAAAAAATAAATGGGGTCTTTGCATATCACAAAATGCTTATAACTACTAGTCTGTATGTCAACATCATAGAACCTTAAATCCCAGATTGTCAAGGGAAAAAACGAGCACTAAATCATGGAAAAACATGAGTGCTCAAAATCGATTGGATGTCATAGATTTGGTTTTTTTAGCTTAAGACCCTAAATTTATAGTACCATAAATTGAAGAAATAGTGTTTCATAGTGTGAGGGGTGGCCAAATCCTTTTTGGTTGCTCCTTTTTTATTGTAGCCTAGTGATGATATAATTCGCCAATTTTTCCAACTCTAAAATTGATTCTTTATTCCCATCTCTGATTTCGCTTAGCGATTTTATAGCCTTGTTAAGATAGGAATCTTTCATCTCATTTATTTCCTCTTTCACTCGACCTTTGTCCATCATCGCTTTTACTTTAGGTAGTTTTTCCTCAAGTATCAAATCGCTATTGTATAAGACTTTGAACTCCTCGGCATGTTCATTCAGATTACTGATTGCCTTTAGGTATAGAATGGTTTTTTTGCGCTGCTGTATATCTCCTCCTATAATTTTGCCCACTCGAGCTTGCTCTCCATAGGTATCCAATAAGTCGTCCTGCAACTGAAAAGAGATTCCGATATTCAATCCAAAGTCGTATAGCTTTTGGGCATCGCGATCCGAAGCGCCGCCTAGTATAGCCCCTATCTTGAGCGCACAGGCTAGTAATACGGCTGTTTTTAGCTTGATCATTTCTAGGTAGTCTGAAATACTTACCTTATCTCTAGTTTCGAAATCAATATCGTATTGCTGGCCTTCGCACACTTCTTTAGCGGTTTGTGTAAACAGCGATAATACCTTTGATCTCTTAGCGGAGTCATTAATTTTCAGCAATTCCTCGAACACTAAAATAAGCATGACATCTCCCGAAAGAATGCCACTATTGATGTCGTATTTTTTATGCACGCTAGGTTTACCTCTGCGTGTATCTGCATTGTCCATAATATCGTCATGAACAAGGGAGAAATTGTGAAACATCTCTACGGCATAAGCACTAGTCATAGCACTATCAGAAAAGTCAGATTGATAGAGAGAATGCGCCAATAACAAGAATACTGCGCGGATATGTTTACCCCCCAAATTCATGATATAGTTGACTGGCTTATAAAGATTTAAAGGCTCGTGCTGTATTTCTCTGCTCTGGAGATATGCCCTATAAGCCTCTTTAAGGCTTTCCGTTTTTACATTCATGCTTACCATACTTGTGGGCAAAGATAAAAGGTTTGACTAGAGGTTTATAAGCTAGGCAGAATTTTAGGCATCATATTTGAATATTTCGTTATGCGTAATCTTCAAACTGACTATTCGTTTTTGATGACAACCCGATAAATAAAAGGCTAAGGTAAATGGTAAATAATAAACCTAACATATTATTAGTAGATAAAGAGGAGTCTGATATAAAGAGGATTTCAAAGTATATCAAAGACAGTCTTCCTAAAAGTAGACTGTTTTTAGCCAATGCATATTTTGAGGGTATCAATCATGCAAAAACCGAGAATATAGATCTTGCCTTTATTAATCTAATGCTACCTGACTCATCTGGATTTAAGACCTTAACCTCATTTTTGAATGATCAACCAGATATCCCTGTTATCGTTCTCACAGAATCGAATAATGAAATCTTAGGTAATCAAGCCATCAAAGCTGGGGCTCAAGATTTTTTAATTAAGAATGAGATAAATAGTAAGACAACTGGTCGGGCGATTCGCTATGCCATGCAGCGTCATAATAGCCAGAAAAAATTGAAAGATCTCAGTAATAGTCTCAGTACAAATCAGGAGCGATTTATCGAAGCCCAAAAGATGGGAAAATTCGGTTGCTGGGAAATGGATATCGTCTCTCATGAAATGTATTGGTCTGATGAGGTCTTTAAACTATTTGGATTCCAATTACAGAGTTTTCAACCTACCATGTCGGAGTACTTAAACTATGTACATATTGACGATAAAGCAAAGGTGGAGGAATTCTTTGATAACATATCAAAATCTAATGGCATGCTCAAAGTGGAGCATCGCATAGTAACTGAAGGAAGAAATATAAAGTACATCTCTATCCAATCTAGACTCATGCATGATGAGCGCAGACAAAAAATCAAAGTTGTCGGCGCCATTCAAGACGTGACCGAGCGCAAGTTGAATGAAAAATTGATGCTCGAAAAGAATATCTCTAGAGG
The DNA here is from genome assembly GCA_938022165.1 of uncultured Saprospiraceae bacterium. Classification (GTDB taxonomy): domain Bacteria; phylum Bacteroidota; class Bacteroidia; order Chitinophagales; family Saprospiraceae; genus JALZVN01. The sequence continues at coordinate 26,307 of CALIEI010000020.1, forward strand.
CATGCTTAATGTAAAAGAGCAAATGCTCTCTGACATCGGGTTTCAAATACGTACTCCTTTATCATCCATTACTAATCTCCTCTTCTTACTGGAGAATCTGCCGGGAAGCTCTAGACAAGCTGAACTTATAGACGGTCTTAAAAACTCTTTTGATGAGCTTTTTGGAGCAGTCAACAATTTATTGAATTATTCGATAGTAGGTCAAGACAAGCTAAATGAAACAGAAGAAGAATTTAAGCTTGAAGAATTTGTTTTTGCCTTTGAGCGAATGGCCGCTCTAAAAGCTGGCGCCAACAATATAGAACTCGACTTTAACAAGTCAGACAGTATACCTGCAAAGGTGATGACATACCCAAAGCGAGTGACTCAATTGTTTTATAATATTGCCAATCTAGTCTTCGCTGAAGATGAAGATACTAAGCAAATAGAGGTAGCGGCAGGAATGTCTGCAACAAATACGACAAACCAATTTGAACTGAAGCTTAAAGGATATAAGCCAGATTTTTTCAATCCAGAAATTATAAGTCTATTAAAGGCGGAAGACTATAAAACAATCTTGGACAACGTCGAGAATACACAAAATCATCACCTACTGAATGTAGCTATTTTAAATAAAATAATACGGCAGATAAATGGTGATCTTGACATAAATTTGGATTCCGAAAGTTTGCTGTTATCTATTCCCGTTAAACAAGTAAAGCAAGTAGTTGTAGATCTTGATGCACAAGAGCCAACCAGTCCGTTAAGCGTGCTGCTTGTAGAAGATCACTTCCTCAACCAAATAGCTACTAAAAAAATACTTACCACTTGGTCAAATCTGGTTTCCGTTGATATCGCTGAAAATGGCTTAGTAGGCTTAGAAAAGTATCGTGAACATGGTTACGATCTAATTTTGATGGATCTACAAATGCCAGTAATGAATGGTATAGAAGCGTCGACTAAGATACGTGAATTGAGCGAGGTTCCTATTATTGCATTAACTGCGAGTGCCAGTACGCATGAGGAAGCAAAATGTAAGGATGCAGGGATAAATGCTTATATCACTAAGCCATTCAAACCAGAAGATTTACATATCAAAATAATGGAGCTATTGGCTCGCCAACAAGGAGCATAATCTTATTCGCATTTAGGGATATTGTTTAGTAGATTGAGAAAAATTTGGATTTTACTAATCCAAATTCCTAATTTCTTTGTTTTACTACCTGAAGTAATTTTCTAAGCAGATTTTACTTTACTTCAAGGACTTGGATTTATTTTGCATATATGGATATCATAGACAAGGATATTATTATAATTGGCGGTGGGCCCTCAGGGCTAGTTTGTGCTTTAGAAGCGTCAAAACGTAAGTTGGACTGCCTTATTTTAGAGAAAGGTTTGCTGGTCAATAGTATATACAACTTCCCAACCAATATGACTTTCTTTTCCACCTCTCAAGTCTTGGAGATAGGTGACATTCCATTTATCTCGCATAGTGACAAACCAAGCAGAAAAGAAGCGCTTGAGTATTATCGTCGGGTATCCGAAGCATATGACCTAGATATTCACTACCGCCAAAAAGTTCAGTCTGTCAAAAAGGAGCACTTCAAATTTGAAATAAGAACGCAGGATTCCATCTATAGATCTCAATATTTGATAGTAGCTACTGGATATTATGACACGCCAAATTTATTGCATGTGCCAGGTGAGGAGCTGGCTAAAGTTAAACACTACTATGATGATGCCCATCCTTATATTGGTCAAAATATAGCAGTAGTGGGTGCTGCAAATTCTGCCTGTGATGTAGCCTTGGAAACCTACTATAAGGGAGCTCATGTCACTATGATAATCAAGGATGAAGGCATCTATGAAAAAGTCAAATACTGGATTAAGCCTAATATTGAAAATCGAATAAAAGAGGGAAGTATAAAAGCATACTTTAGTAGTCAGATAAAAAAAATACTGCCAACTCATCTGGTAGTCGATACACCAGAAGGAGAAATAAAAATAGAAAATGACTATGTGCTTGCCATGACAGGTTACAGGCCGGATTTTCCATTCTTGAAAAAACTAGGAATAGCATTTTCTGATAATGAACATGTTCCCGTTTTCAATATAAACACTTTTGAATGCAATGTTCCGCAGATGTATCTTGCTGGAGTTATATTGGCTGGCAACAATACTAGCAAATTGTTTATCGAAAATACCCGTCACCATGGAAAGGTAATTATAGAAGATATTCAACAAAAGATGGCGGCCATTTATGCTTAAAATCGCCTACTCCCCTATTTACAAATACAAATTGCCTGAGGGCCATCGTTTTCCTATGATGAAATATGAGTTGCTTCCTGAGCAACTGCTTTATGAAGGAACTATTACTGAAGACAGTTTTTTTCATCCAGATCCACTTACTGAAGAAGTCATACTAGATACGCATGATAAAGAATATTGGTCAAAGCTAAAGAGCCAATCTTTATCTGTAAAAGAAATTAGAAAAATTGGTTTCCCTTTGTCGCCAGAGTTAGTTACTAGAGGGACACACATTTCTCAAGGCACTATAGATTGTGCCTTATATGCAAAAAAGTATGGCGTAGCATTAAATATAGCCGGAGGTACCCATCACGCATACGCTGGTCATGGAGAAGGATTTTGCCTACTGAATGATATTGCAATAGCCAGTAACTATCTATTAAAGGAAAAATTAGCTTCTAAAATTCTTGTCGTTGATTTAGATGTTCATCAAGGTAATGGAACAGCAAAACTTTTTGAAGACAATTCTAAAGTGTACACCTTTAGTATGCATGGTGCTAAGAATTATCCGAATAGAAAAGAAAAATCAGATCTAGATATTGGATTACCAGACAAGACTGAGGATACTCTATTTCTAAACACCTTGCGAAATACACTCCCTAGGCTGATAGATGAGGTGCAACCTGATTTTATATTTTACCTATCAGGAGTAGATGTCCTTGAAACGGATAAGCTAGGAAGACTCAGCATGACCCTAGCTGGAACAAAAGAAAGGGATAGATTTGTATTCGAATCTTGCAAAAAGAACCAAATTCCGGTTGCAGTTAGCATGGGCGGAGGGTATTCAGAGCGATTGGCGGACATCGTAGAAGCGCACGCAAACACCTTCCGTGAAGCTATGGATCAATATTTTTAATTCACATCTCTTATCGAAGGCTGATTTGGTAAATTAGAGGTAATTTAGCGTTTAAACTGCCTTTAGATTTTGTCTCAAGAATTTGCACCTACCATATCACATGCTTACGCCGAAGTGTTGCTTCCAATAGCCTTAGCGCAAAGCTATACCTATGCTATACCGGACGCAATGGCGGCCACTATTCAACTAGGCATGCGCGTAGAGGTACAGTTTGGCAAATCTAAATTATATACCGGGATAGTAGCTGAATTTAAGGATACCGTCGACGCCAACTTTAAGCCAAAGCCGATAATATCTATTTTGGATACTGTTCCGATAGTAGATAATACTCAGTTACAACTTTGGATGTGGATTGCCTCATACTATGCATGTACTGTGGGAGAAGTAATGAATGCAGCTATACCTGGAAGGTTAAAATTAAATGCAGATAATAGTGTCTGCCTATCCCCCACTTTTGACCATAATATGCAAGGTCTTAGTGACAAAGAGTTTTTAATAGTTGAAGCTCTCATAAATCAAAATGAGCTGCGAGTTACAGACGTGCAAGCCATACTGGGACAAAAATCTGTAAGCAGAATTTTAAATCAACTGATCGATAAGCGTTTGATATTTCTCAAACAGGTCTTACAAGCAAAGTACAAACCGAAGGTAATAGATTGCATTGCTTTCACCGAACACTATCAAGATTATCCGGAACTTTTAAACGAAGCTTTTGAACTAACTGAAAAATCAGAAAAGCAAACGAGAGCGCTTTTAGCATTTGTACAATTGCAAAAGGAAAGCAAATATGTCCGAAAAACGGACCTATATAAAAAAGCTGATATTGACACCAGTGTAATCAAAGCACTGGTCAAAAAAGACATTTTTAAAGTGTATTCTCGCACAGTCAGCCGTATTGAAAATAAAGAAGAAGATAGTGTAGATGCATTCCCACTTAGTAATCAGCAAAAAGAAGCGGTTCCCCTTATCCAATCTTCATTTGATGAGAGCAAACCTGTATTGCTACATGGCGTGACGGGTAGTGGAAAGACAAGAGTATATGTAGAGTTCATAAATAAGATATTGGCGCAAGGTGGCCAAGTATTATATCTCCTGCCAGAAATTGCCTTGACAACTCAAATCATAAATCGGCTGAAAAAGATATTTGGAAATGATGTCTATGTATATCATTCTAAAATGAATGACGATCAAAGAGTAGAAATATTTGAAGCAGCAAGGAAGGAAAGTAAGGTATTCTTGGGCGCACGATCAGGAATATTTTTACCCTTTAGCAATCTTGATTTGATTATAGTGGATGAAGAGCATGACCCTTCTTTTAAACAAAATGAACCTGCTCCAAGATATAATGCTAGAGATACGGCTTTGTACATGGCTAAATTATACAATGCAAATATTATCCTAGGTACAGCAACTCCTTCTATTGAAACCTATACGAATGCCTTATCAGGAAAATATAATCTAGTTGAAATGAATGAGCGTTTTGCTGGACTAGCTATGCCTGAAATAATAGTTGTAGACAAGAAAAGAGAAATTGCTCAGAAGAAAATGAAATCACAGTTCACTTCTGTATTAATGGAGGAAATGCAAGCAGCATTGAATCGAAAAGAACAAATTATAATATTTCAGAATCGAAGAGGTTATGCTCCGACAATCCATTGTGAGATTTGTGCTTGGAAAATGGAATGTAAGAACTGCGATGTAAGTCTTACTTATCACAAATACACAAATTTAATGCATTGCCATTATTGTGCAGCAAGGCAAAAAGTCATGGAAGCTTGCCCGGGTTGTGGCAATCCAAATTTACTTGAAAAGGGACATGGTACAGCAAAGATTGAAGATGAAATAAAAATATTATTTCCTGAAGCTGAAGTTGGCAGAATGGATTTTGACACTGTCAATACTAGAGCGGCATATGAAGATTTACTTTTAGACTTTGAAGATCGACAAATAGATATACTCGTAGGAACCCAAATGATCACAAAAGGACTCGACTTTGACAATGTTAGCGTCGTAGGGGTATTGAGTGCAGATCAACAATTTGGATACCCGGACATTCGATCCAATGAAAGGGGATTTCAGCTTATCATGCAAGTGAGCGGTAGAGCAGGTAGAAAAAATAAACAGGGAAAGGTTATCATTCAGACTTTTGACCCATCACATCCTGCTTTAAAAGATATTGTTGAATATAACTATCCAAGATTTTATCATCGAGAAATATTCGAAAGAAAACAATTGCTTTATCCTCCATTCCAAAGAATGATACGAATAACCTTAAAGCATAAAAAAATTCCTAATTTAGAAGATGCAGTTTTGATGTTTGAGCATATCTTGCGTCCAAAATTGGGGGCGCGGCTTCTAGGCCCTGCTGCGCCGTATATTGGTAGAATCCGCTCATACTACTTAATGGACTTTTGGATTAAATTAGAAAACAAATCTGCGGTGCTTTATCAAACAAAGCAACTTGTTCAGCTTGCTGCTCAAAAGGTAAAAGCAAATAAAGGTGGGTCTCAAACAAGGGTCGTAATTGACATAGATCCTTATTAAACCTTGATTTACAACTTTGTATAGCTTAAATTTGACTAAATAAATTAAGATTACTAAACACATGAAACATTTAACTATCTCATTACTGATTGCTGCTCTTTGCTTTACTTGCTTTTTTTCTTGCGGCGGAAATGCTTCTGCTGATGGAAATGCACAAACAGAATTAACATCAGAGCGAAAAAATCCTGAAAATAATCTCAGCAAGCAAGAAATGTTGGATAAAATGAATAATGCCAACAAAGATCGAAGTGCTGTTGAAGCTGATAGAGCTGTTACAGAAGTAATCTCTTCTAAAAGTCAAAGAATAGGACAGGATCAAGCTGAACAATCTTCCAGAGATCAAGTTCGCCGTTACCAAGAAGTAAAAGATCTTCCTCCTACTGATGAGCAGAAAAAAGTTGCAAATAGAATCTGCAAGTGCTTAAGCAATAATCCATTGTTCAAATCATTGAAGAATGCAAAATCTTCAGATGATATTGCAAAGAAAATTGGAGAGGACAAAGAAAAAGAAGTTAAGCAGCTACAGGATTGTTACAACAAAATAATGGTGCCTAGTATCAATAAGCTCGGTAATGATGCTGGAATATTTGCTATGAAGACAAGAGTTCATTTAAATAAAGAATGTCTTGATGGTACAGATAAATTTTGGATTAATCTAGGAGGCTACCTAGGAAGAAAGGCTAAACCAGCTGAAGTTGAAATCAATATGCTACAGATGGAAGCGGAGAAGAAAGGTCTAATAAAGAGAAATTAATTCAATTATTCACATCTTTCTATTTCTGTATGCTATAAAAATTAATCGACCCCCACCGAGAGATAGAGGTCGATTTAAGCGAAACAAACTTGCTTTTAAGCAATTTTAGTTAGATCCAACTTTTGCATAAAGGTAACCTAGTGTTTTGTATAATAGTCTCTAATTTTTCTGACGCAATTGTAAAAAGGTACCAAGCAACAAAGTGTACAATCAGTTTAATATAACCTAGTAATGAACCTTCATCAAATTTGACATTGATTGAAAATTTCATTTGGTTTTTTGAGTATGGAAATCGTACTTCCTATTGCTACTCCAAAACAACAAATAAAGTATACTCGATAGTTTGCTTTCATGCTCCACATTCATTATTGAACCAAATTCTAAAAGATTGTTTTAATCACTTTATCCACTTAGTACCTATATTTTGATATATTCATTTTTATTTATTCTATAATTAAAAGTCTGCTATCTTGGGCGCCACCATGGTGGGCATGGAGTTCCAATTATCGCAGCTGGGATTTGTTCTTCTCGGACACCCTTTCTAATTTTTAAACTTTCCTTGTCTATCTCCATTTTAAGTGTCCCATTTCTTTTGGCCAAACCTTTAGGCGGAAAGGCCATCATACCTGAGTGTATGTCTGCACCTGATATTATGACCCTCTCAGATATAGCAATCAAGGCGCTTATTGCTCCAGCATAAAAAAAGGAAAAATTAAAATTAGAATCGAAGTATTCCAATTGATCACCAGTTTGATAATGATCGGGGTTTTGTGCTGGTTTTAATACTCCGTTATTTTCTCTATACAATTTCTTTTTTTGTGGCTGAGGGTTAGGAACTGGAACAAACTCAATTGGATCAATGTCTGCGTTTAGCGTCCTTATTGCTCGTTGAATTTTAAACTCAATTGAGTTTGTGCTTATTACAGGTTTGAAAACTAATCCGAGAAGGACTTTGCCTTTCCCAGCTGAATCTAACATATCAGACATCTGCGCACTCGTATAAGATAATCCTATATTTGGCATATTACGATTTGGTTTAAAAAGGTTAGAAAAAAAGGTTAATAAAATATGTTTTTGTTTTCAAAGCTGCTAATACAAATATAGCAACTACACATTGTTTCTACCTCCGGTATGCCTTTTCTAGGTCAACATAGTAACTAAGGTTACTATGATATTGCTACATTCTTCGATTAAGCCATTTATTTATGGCTTCAGTCTTGTTGTTCACAGCCAACACTTTATAAATTCTGCAAATATGTTGCTTAACTCCACCTTCTGAGATTTGGGGTTTTAGTTGAGCGGCTATTTCTTTATACACCAATCCTTTTGCCAATAGATTTAGGATTTCTACTTGCCTAGGAGTCAAATTTTCATCTTTCTCAGATTTTGGTTTATACAAATGAAAACTATGCAAAACCTTTCTAGCGATTTGATCACTCATTGGTGAACCACCATTAACTAAGTCTCTCACAGCTGTTATTACGCCCTGGATTCCTTGATTCTTAAGAATATATCCTGATGCACCAGCCTTCAAGGCTTCGAAAACGTTATCATCATCAAAAACAGTAAACATCAAGAAAAGCATATCTGGAAATTTCTGCTTTAGTCTTAGCATACACTCTATTCCTGACATATTAGGCAAGTTGACATCCATAATTACTACATCAGGCTCCTTTCTAGGAATATACTTTAATGCAGGAATAGTATCTGGATATGCCCCTAAACAGGTCAAATCATCACTTTGATTTATACGCTTGAATAGCGTTTCTCTGATTTGTTCATTATCTTCTACAATACAAATTTTAGTCACGGCTCATATTTTTTACATGATATAACCTTTATTTCTATTTTCAATAGTAACTTTAGTTACCACTTTTGACTGGCACCTCTAATCGAACCGTAACCCCTAATGTTGAATTTTCGATAAACAACTCCCCATTTACCGCTTTAGCTCTTTTAGTCATATTGGTAGTTCCCATACCAGGTGTATGATCATCAGAAATTCCCTTTCCATCATCTTTAATGCTGAGAATGAATTTATTGTCAATAGATTTTGCGGTAATTAATATATTTTCAGCTTGGGCATGTTTTACAATGTTGTTCAAACTCTCTTTTTGAATGAGCATAATTTCCATACAGGCCGCGCCACTCAAGTTCACTAGCGGCAACTCTTCATCGATAGGATACTTTAGATTTATATTTAAAGCAGAAATTTGATCAAATGCAGATTTCCTAAGCTCTCTGCATAATTCTGTTAAAGCTTTTGTCTCAGATTTTAATGCCCAAATATTGGTGCGCATCCTTGAAAGCAAATCTTTTGCATCATTTTGAATAGACAAGGCTTTATTCTTGAGGCTCTCATCTTTAACATCCATACTCAAATCTTCACTAGCAAACTGGATAGTTGACAGTATTGCTCCCATATCGTCGTGTATCATTGAAGCTATTCTATTTCTTTCTTGCTCTTGCGCTAATCGTAAAACCAATTCTCTTTGCAACTTATTTCCTTTAATCTTTTCTATTATTTTACCCGTAGCGAATGAGATTCCGGCTACAAGCATTGCCATCAATAAATAAAATGTTCTCGATCTATAAAAAGGCTCTTTCACTTTTACATGCAGCGTTTTAACTTCACTGGCATTCATATTTTTATCTAATGCTACAAATGATAAATTAAAATTACCTGGCGTTAAATTTTCAAACCCTAATTTACCATTCACTATATTTTGCCATTGATTATTCCGACTATCCTTATATCTAATCTGACCTCCACCGTCTAAGCGATCATCTTTACATTGAAGTTCTAAACCAAAGAATTTATCATTTTGTCCCATAACAATCTTTGACTCCTTTTCTACCAGAATATCCGTTCTATTATATACTCGATTATTTATCTCAACCGATTTAACCTTTAACTGTGGTTTTTTACTTTCATATTCTAGATCTTTTTTATTGACCATAAACAATACCTCATCATCAGCTACAAGTAGATTATCGTTTGCTGCATATTGCAAACCATTTGGAATAACATTGAGCTCGTCGTCAATGAGGTAATTTAATTTATGCAAGGTTGAGTCAGAAACATTATAGGAATAGATGCCTTCTGAATTCCCTAGCAATAATTTGTTTTGATTCAAAGGCACTACTGAATTAAATCCCATGTCAGAAATGTATTCTTGAAAAGACAATTTCTTTAGATGAAAATAACGGTCCAAATGATACAAGCCATTAACGGATACAAAAAACCAATCTCCATTAATCGAGACGGCATCATGTACAAAACCACTATGCGAAATACTTTTATTAACTTTTATGGAGGTATCCAGAATCTCTCCTGCTAATATTGATTTAGCATTATTAAATATCAGAAATTCATATTCATTAATGAAAAACTGAGAAAAACTTAATTCATCATTACCAAAAGCTTGAGCATTATACTCCAATTCTTGAAGCTCCTTAGTATTTATATCCCAAAAAAACATACCCTTAAAAGCACTTATTATAATCTTACCCTGAACCTCTATCAGTTCAAGTGGATCAAAATCTAATTTGGACTCTTGTTTTAATCTTTTGTTGTCAACTTCATATGAGTAAATTGAATTTTTATCAATTAAAATTAATTGATTGTTTTGTGTAACTACAAAATCTATAATCTTAGCATCCAACTTTATTTTATGCGGGCTCTTTTGATCCTGACTATTATCTAAAATAACAAGTTCATTTTCTTTGTTCAAAAGATACGTTCTTTCGTGATGAACTATTTTTTTTAGCTCCTTAATATTGTAAAGCTTGTTTGATTTTTTTGCCAGTGATTTCTTTTTTATATCAACGCGCCCAATCCCACCTGCTCCAAATCCAGCCCAAAGGATGCTATCTTTATCTAAGTGAAGATCACAAGAGGTATTTAATTGCTCACCATCTAAATACCCAGAGATGCGAGAAAACTTGTCCTTATTAAAATCAAAAGTAATTAGCCCCTGATCTGAAGTAGAAAATAGCATTTGCTCATTATCCATAACTATACCTTTAAACAAGTCTGCATCAACTAAATCATCAAGCTTGAAAACTTTATCAAGTTTATCATTTTGATCTAGTCTCAATAAACCTTCATTCGAGACTAGCCAAGTTCTTTCTTTTGCATAGAGAATATCTGAAACACGGTTCTTACCCAATTCTTTTTCTATCGTATTTCTTTGATATTCCCAAGAATGCCCATTTTTATCAACCACTTCTATACCACTACCTAATAGCCAGGGGGCTCCGTAAATTTTACTAACATTTCCATCAGCGTCTAATTTGGTAAAAAATCTAATCGATTGAAATTCAAAAGGCAAGTACTCTAGTATTACTTTTTCAGCATAATCGTATCGACAAATCACCTTATTTGCAGAAAACCACAACTCTTGCTTAGCTTTATCAAGGTGAAAAACATGATAGCCTGCTTTGACATCAACATCATTAGCGTCTTGAATAGTGAAACCAAAAACTTCATCTGATAATCGATCGTACTTGTTGAGCCCTGTATAAGTAGAAAACCAAATATTCCCGTTTTCATCTTCGTAAAAATTACTTTGTACATTATTGCCTATCATTCCACCATTTGATTCGGTGTCGGCATTAAAATGCTTAAAAGTATATCCATCGTACTTGTATATACCTTGGGTGGAACTTACCCACAGATAACCATACGTATCTTTATATAGGAAATCATTAAAAGTATCGTTAAATAAGCCATCCTTCTTGTCTAGTTTTTTAAAATCAAAGTGAAGGGTAGGAGGAGCTTGTGCATAATCCGGAGACAGGATAGTGCATAGTAGAAACAATATCAAAGCAAAGTGTTGACTATGATAGAACACGCAAGTATTGTACTTATTTCTTTGGGTTAAGTAAATTGCGTTTTGGTGTTTAATTTTGAGTATATTTTTGAAGTTAGCAATTTACTTTATAAAATAGCAATAGTATTCCCATTTTTTAAACAAATATTCCTTACAATTCTAACTATATTTGCGAAAAACATCATATCATGGAAACCCTCGCTGACAATAAAAAATCAGTCTCTATAAAAGCCGCTGACAATATCCGAATATTATCTGCCGCTATGGTCGAAAAAGCTAATTCCGGACACCCTGGAGGACCTATGGGTGGTGCAGACTTTATGCACGTGCTTTACTCGGATTTTTTACAATATGACCCTGACGATATGCACTGGCCACTAAGAGATAGATTCTTTCTTGATGCTGGACATATGTCAGCGATGCTTTATGCCACCCAAACTTTATTAGGCAACTATAGTCTTGATGATGTCAAGAATTTTAGACAGTGGGGCTCTCCTACTCCCGGCCACCCAGAAGTAGATGTAGCAAGAGGTATAGAAAATACATCTGGTCCATTGGGATTAGGTCATGCATTTGGTGCAGGAGCGGCAGTTGCTGAACGCTTCTTGACATCTCGATTTGGAGAAATTGCATCTCATCAAACCTATATCTATATATCCGACGGCGGAGTACAAGAAGAAATATCACAAGGTGTAGGTCGTATTGCCGGTCATCTTGGTCTAGGCAAAATCATAATGTTTTACGATGCCAATGACATACAACTATCTACTATAGTAGATGATGTTACTGGTGAGGACACTGCCAAAAAATATGAAGCGTGGAATTGGCACACGATTACAATCGACGGCAATGACCACCAAGCAATACACAACGCCATACAGGCAGGAATAGATGAAAGCGATCGCCCTACCATCATCATCGGCAAAACGATCATGGGCAAAGGAGTGGTAAACGATGAGGGCAACAAATATGAAGGAGAAGTCGAGTTGCATGGAAAACCACTTGGTAAATCTAGCGCATCTTTCGAAAAGACAATTACCAGCTTAGGAGGCAATCCTGATGATCCATTCCAGATCATGGCAGAAGTAAAGCAACACTATGATGGAGTATTAGAAAATAAACGCAAACAAGCTGCCGAGCGCAAAGCGAAATGGAATAGCTGGACACAAGCCAATCCATCCTTAGCTCAAAAATTTGCCGACTTTCATGCAAAAAAATTAGACCACTTAGACTGGAAAGGTTTAGAGCAAGTTGCCAATAAGGCAACACGAGATGCCTCTGGAAAAGTAATGGTCATGCTGGGGCAACAACTAGACAACCTTATTGTCATGAGTGCCGATCTATGCAACAGTGACAAGACAGAAAATTACCTAAAACAAACTACAGCTTTCACTAAAGGTGATTTTAGTGGAAAATTCATGCAAGCAGGAGTAGCTGAATTAACTATGGCTGCTATGGCTACTGGTATGGGACTGCACGGTGGCGTGATACCGGCATGCGCAACTTTCTTCGCATTCTCTGACTATATGAAACCAGCCATGAGAGTGGCTGCTCTTATGGAAACACAAGTTATTTTTATTTGGACGCATGATGCTTTTAGAGTAGGAGAAGATGGGCCTACACATCAACCTGTAGAACAAGAAGCACAATTACGTTTACTTGAAAAATTACAAAACCATTCTGGACATAATTCTTTATTAGCACTCCGACCTTGTGATGCTGATGAAACGACCATAGCTTGGAAGATGGCTCTTGAGAATAAAGCAACTCCAACTGGGATGATCTTTTCTAGACAAGGAGTTAAGGATATTGCCATTGATAATAGGTATGAAAATGCTAGTCAAGCAGAAAAAGGGGCTTACATCATCACTGAAGATGAAGGCGACTTAGACATCATTCTCCTTGGTAATGGATCAGAAGTCAGCACGCTTTATGCTGGTATGGAGCTACTACGTGAAAAGCAAAATCTAAAAGTAAGATTGGTCTCTGCTCCATCAGAAGGTTTATTCCGAAAGCAAAGCAAGGAGTACCAGTCGGCCGTATTGCCAGATGACAAACCAATCTTTGGATTAACGGCAGGCCTATCTGTTACCTTAGAAGGACTAGTTGGTTCTCAAGGAACTGTTCACGGCGTAAATCACTTTGGATATTCAGCGCCATACACCGTGCTGGACGAAAAATTTGGCTTCACAGCAGAATCGGTTTATGAAAAGGTAATCACACTTTTGAAAAAATAATCTTGAGTCCATTGACACTTATAGGGTATAAAGGCAATAGTTTTTTTATACCCTATTTTATTTTCCAAGTCCCTATTTACAGTGATATACAATACTCAGAAGTTAAAGCCGTTAAAACTATTTTATCTTATCCCAAATATTGTTTTACTTTACACCTAAATTATACACCCTTAATTTTTCTATCGTGAACAGCTATCGTCTATTTTTATTTTCCATATTTTTTATATTTTCATTTAATCTTATGCATTCCCAGACGACTTATTTCAGTCGTGTTGGACATGTAAAAGTCAATGCCTACTCAGATCTGATGGATATGGAAGCAGACAACTATCAAATAGCTGCTACGTTCAATCCGGAAGATGGTAGTCTAAAATTTCAAGGACTATTGAAGTCTTTCGTATTTGACCTTGGTCTAGCAGATCGCATCATTAGTGATAAACGCGTCAACGTTGTAGAAAAACCTAAGATACTATATGAGGGTCGTGTTACTAATATGAATGAAATCGATTTTGAAACGCCTGGCGAATACACTATAAAAGTAAAAGGCAATCTTTACATCTGGGGATACAAAAGAGTTACGGGTACAACAGGGACCTTAGTGGTCAACGATGATGGCTCACTCACTAGCAATGCTCAATTCAAAATGAAGATTGAAGAAGAAAGTGTGCAAAAAGTAAACGAACTCATGAGGCAGCATTTACCTTCGATTATAAATGTGGACGCCGACAAATTGGGCTTATCGCGAGATTTTTATATCGAAGCGAATATGAACCTTAATCCGCTTATCAAACCATAAACAATTATGAAAAAAATACTCTGGGGCTTACTTGTCATCATTTTACTCATTGGAATTGCTGGCTTCTATATGTTCAATATGTCCGGCGACAGCGTGGCTAAAAAAGATGCAGACCATACCCTTACGGCAGCAGCATTATATGCGGAATACGCAGCAAACGAGAAAGCTTCTAACACCAAATACATCGGCAAAACGATTGAAGTCGCAGGTACTATAGGTGAACTATCTAAAGACCAACAAGGAGCAACTGTGATTATGTTTATCGAACCAGGAGAATTCGAAGGCGTGATGTGCACCCTAGACAAAGGTCAATCTACCGAAGCTTTAAAAATAGGATCTGACATCAAGGTTAAAGGCCAATGCACAGGAAAACTTGATATGACTGGCGTAGTACTTAATAAAGGTGTCCTTATCAATTAATATTATTAGGGCATGCCCCTCGACAAAAAAAGGGATCGTAGTGAAAAACTATGATCCCTTTTTTTGTCGAGCGTCGGGCTCTATCGTACTCCATTTCATTTCGGCCCTTCCCTACCGGTCGGGCAGCTCTCTAAGGTCGCTTACTTTCGATCCCTCATGCGAAAATCTACCCTTTATTAGGTATTTAAGACTCTATATTTTCAGATGCCTCATCACCATAAAATCCCTGCATCACACTAATTCTACAGATGATAAAAAATCTATACTTATTACTTAATGAATCTTAAGCAAATAGAAAATGACAATTTTCAATATGTTTAAATTACCAGTTTGGTGGTATTGTGATAAGCCTTGTTATCACGCAACTTTGTTATAACACAAAGAGCAATCAAACCCCCACTTTAAAAAAACTCCCCGTTTTAACCCCAAATAATCACTTAAACAAGAAGCAAACACTTTGGAGTTAGGTCCCATGACCTTACTCTTCATTCACTTTTTATAATTGATTGAAAACATGTTTGTAGGTCTTAAATATGTACAGTTCTTTTTACTACTTGTCTTATCTACGAGCTGGATAAGTGATAATGCAGAATTGCCTATACTTGAGATTCGAACTACACAAATCAATCAAACCTTAATGAATCCTGACGCTCAGTCTATTTTGATGGCGTCTGGTTCGCAAATTTTAGTTTGGGACATTTACAAAAAACAAATTTTACAACGCTATTCTAGTGTTGAGAACGATGTGACTACTATGAGCCTATCTCGAGACGGCTTATGGTTAGTTGCAGGGCATGAAAATGGTGACATTACACTTTGGGACGCAAACACTTTTGAAGTTGCTCACCACTTTTCAGCGCACAAAGCAAACATTACTACAATACATGTACATTCACCTGGCTTCATTGCTAGTGGCGATCAAGATGGACATGTCAAAATTTGGGACCTTGCCACTGCCCAAATGCAAAAGAGTTTTAATGCACACGATGCCGCCATTACTGCCTTAGACATTAGTGCAAATGAACAAATGCTACTTACCGCAAGCACTGATTCTTATGCTAAGTTATGGACACTAAATGATGACAAAACTGAGCAAAAACTTGTTGGGCATCTCTCTTCCATAAACACTGCTTGTTTTCTGAATGAATCTACCGTGCTTACAGGATCGGATGACAAAACTATTACCGCTTGGAATTTACAAACAGGAGAGATTGCCTATACACTGCTAGGTCATTCCAATGGTATTATTGGTATAAAAGCACTGCCTGGTCAGGGTAGATTCGCCTCTTCATCCATTGATGGTGAAACGATCATTTGGGACAATGCAACAATGAAAGAGATGGATCGAATGACTATGAAGAACACTAAATTCCAGCAAGTTGATATTCACAATAATAAACTCTTGGGACTACATACTGACCAAAGCATTTCACTATGGAATCTTTCCGAACAAAAGAAAACGCAGAGTATTCAAATTTCAAGTACTCCCGTGTTATCTGGACACTTATCTAACTCTAAGGAGTTTATCATTACTGGTGATGAAACAGGGACTATCAAAAAACATCAACTATCCAATGGAGATCTAATCCAGCTTTATCCGGGTCATAAAAAAGCAATAAATGTCATTGTAGAATCTCCAGATGGAAAAACCTACGCAACAGCCGCCGATGACAAACTCATTAAACTGTGGGATAGTCACACAGGAGAATTACTACAGACTTTTGAAGGGCATAAATCTAGCGTTCTTAGTCTTAGCTACTCTATTGATGGTCAGTTTTTGTATTCAGGCGGAAAAGATAAATTGATCAAATGGTGGAATATTTCTTCAGGTATCGAAATCAATTCATTCAAAGCCCATGGATCAGATATAACAAAACTAATCCCACTCGAAGATTCAAATGTATTATCTGTCAGTAAAGATAGAATGGTCAGAATTCACTCTGTAGAGAAGGGCAATTTAAACTTGGAAATAAAGTCCCATCCTTTCGCCATCTCAAGCGCAACTTATATATCCAAAGATAGTCTACTCTATATTGGAGATATAGCAGGTAATATTTCAAGTTATCATATGGGTCAACAAACAATGTCAGATCATTTTAAAGGACACACAGGCAAAATAAACCACCTGCGCTTGAGTGAAGATTTCACATATCTTCTCTCTTCCTCCGATGACAAAACAGCTAACCTTTGGCATCTTCCTTCAAAAACGCTCGAACATACTTTTAGTGGGCATACAGCACCACTAAGCTATTGTTCATTTGGAAAAGACGAGACTTCAATCATCACAACTTCTTTAGACAAACAGATAAAAATCTGGTCTGTGCAAAAGCTAGTTCAACGATAGCCTTTTAGTTATTTGCTCTTATGTTACTTATGATTATGAAAGAAGTATGCTTGTGCGACTGCTTTGCAAATTGATCTTAACTACACAAAAAAAAGCCACTGAAAAAATCAGTGGCTTTTTTATATGTTATAGTAGAATTAAAACTCCACCATTCATTACACTTGGTCTTGCTGACCTACTACAGCTGCAATATACATTCTGTTCATAGCAGCGATATTTTCAATTGAGATCTCTTTTGGACATTCCACCTCACAAGCACCTGTATTAGAGCATGCTCCAAATCCTTCTTCATCCATTTGCTTCACCATTGAGCGCACACGCTTTGATGACTCCACTTGCCCTTGAGGCAAAAGTGCTAAGTGATTTACTTTAGCTGAAGTAAACAACATCGCTGATGCATTTGGACATGCTGCTACACATGCTCCACAACCAATACAAGTCGCAGCATCCATCGCTTGAGCTGCAACATCTTTTTCAATTGGAATAGAATTAGCATCTTGAGCTTGGCCAGTATTCACAGAGATATATCCGCCCGCTTGAATAATGCGATCAAAAGAAGAACGATCTACTACCAGATCTTTTATGATTGGAAAAGCAGCAGCTCTCCATGGCTCTATGACAATAACATCACCATCGTTAAACTCACGCATGTGCAATTGACAAACTGTAGTCCCTTTCATAGGACCATGTGGTTTACCATTGATCACCATATTGCAAGTACCGCAAATACCTTCGCGGCAATCATGTGCAAAAGCAATTGGGTCAGCTTTTTTCTCTATGAGTCGTTCATTGAGGACATCCATCATCTCCAAAAAGGACATGTGTTCACTGGCTTCTATTTGATGATTTTCAAAATTGCCTTTATGGTCTTTACTTTTTTGTCTCCAAACTTTCAGCGTAAGCTTCATAATCTAAATTTTATATTAAATACTATTGACTCGCGCCACTAGTAAACTATTAACACTATTTGTATGATCTTGTTTTGAGCTCAACATTCTCAAACTCTAATTTTTCTTTGTGTAGCACAGGCTCCGTTTCATTCCATTCCCATGCAGCAGCGTAAGTGTAATCTGCATCATTTCTAGCTGCCTCTCCTTCTGATGAAGCGTATTCCTCTCTAAAGTGACCACCACACGATTCATTTCTATCTAATGCATCTACCATCATTGTTTCTCCTAATTCAAGAAAATCTGCCACACGTAGTGCTTTTTCCAATTCAGGATTAAATTCATCCTTTGTACCCGGTATAAACAAGTCTTTGTAGAACTCTGATCTCAAGTCTCTGATAAGCTGTCTTCCCTTTTTAAGACCTGCTTCGCTTCTTGACATTCCACAATATTCCCACACAATAGCACCTAATCTTCTGTGGAAGCTTTCCGCAGATTGATTTCCATTGATATTCATCAATCTATCTATACGTGCCTGAGCCTCTTTTTCAATCTGCTCAAATTCAGGAAGCTGATCAGAAATTTTTGGAGTACGTATCTCATTCGACAAGAACTGACCTATAGTGTAAGGAATCACAAAGTAGCCATCTGCTAGACCTTGCATCAATGCAGAAGCACCAAGTCTGTTAGCGCCATGATCTGAGAAATTACACTCTCCCAATGCAAACAAGCCCGGTACATTTGTTTCTAGGTTATAATCAACCCATAGACCACCCATAGTGTAGTGTACCGCCGGATAAATTTTCATTGGCATTTTGTAAGGATTCTCACCCGTGATCTTAAAGTACATATCAAAGAGGTTACCATATTTTGCAGCAACTACTTCTTCACCTAATTTAGTGATCACATCCTTACCAGGATTGTGAATTCCTTTAGAGTGCGCTTCGCCTTTACCATATCTTTCGATAGCAGAAGCAAAGTCTAGGTAAACTCCGAGCCCTGTAGCGACTACCCCTTTGCCTTCATCGCAAGCAACTTTAGCTGCACGAGACGCAACATCACGAGGCACCAAATTTCCAAAGGCAGGATATCTTCTCTCTAAGTAATAATCTCTATCTTCTTCAGGTATATCTAATGCCGTTTTTTGTCCTTTACGGATAGCCTCGGCATCCTCTACTTTATTAGGCACCCATACTCTACCATCATTACGCAAAGATTCAGACATCAAAGTCAACTTTGATTGGTATGAACCCGACTGCGGAATACAAGTAGGGTGTATTTGTGTATAACATGGATTCGCCATCAGCGCTCCACGGTGTACTGCTCTCCAAGCTGCAGTTACATTACAACCCATTGCATTGGTAGAAAGGTAAAATACATTTCCATAACCACCAGTAGCTAATACAACACAATGTGCCGCATGCCTATCTAACTTTCCTGTCAATAAATTTCTTGTGATAATACCTCTCGCCTTTCCATCTACTTTCACAAGATCCACCATCTCATGACGATTATACATCCTTACGTTTCCTAGTGAAATTTGACGTGATAAAGCAGAATATGCACCTAACAAAAGCTGTTGTCCAGTTTGTCCTTTTGCATAAAAAGTACGAGATACTTGAACCCCACCAAATGAACGATTAGCCAAAAGCCCGCCGTATTCTCGAGCCAATGGCACACCTTGCGCTACAGCTTGATCAATTATATTTACACTCACCTCTGCAAGACGATGAACATTAGCTTCTCGCGAACGATAATCACCTCCTTTAATCGTATCGTAAAAAAGACGGTAAACACTATCGCCATCATTTTGATAGTTCTTTGCAGCATTTATACCACCTTGCGCCGCAATACTATGTGCACGACGAGGACTATCATGAAATGTAAATGCCTTTACATTATATCCCAATTCTCCTAGTGTAGCTGCAGCAGAAGCACCAGCTAGACCAGTTCCTACAACGATAATATCTATACGTCGCTTATTATTAGGAGCTACCAAGTTCATGGTTCCTCTATACTGAGTCCACTTTTCGCCTAATTCTCCTTTTGGAATTTTTGGATCTAAATTTATCATATTGATCTAAGCATTAATTTTATTAAATATGGTTTTTCTCTTTCTCCTTACAACTGTGCTAAATACATCCAGACTGGAATCACAGCAAATCCTAATGGAATAAGGATAGAATATCCGGTACCTAAAGCCTTTATTAGTGGAGTATATTTTTTATGATTCAATCCCAATGTTTGAAATGCAGATTGAAAGCCATGAGAAAGATGAAGCCCAATAACCACCATAGATACTACATAAAAAATCACAAAGAAAAGGTTAGAATAAATTCCACTAACAGTAGCGTATAAATTACTCATCTCTACACCATCTATAGTTACTGGCGGAATCCAACCCAACTTCATCTTTAACCAAAACTGATACATATGGATCAAGATAAAAACTAAGATGATTGTTCCTAAGATACCCATGTTACTAGCAGCCCAGTTCGTATTCTTGGCTTGTACCGCATAACGAGATCCTTTTTTAGCTTTGTTTACTCTCCAAACAATAACACCTTGAATCGCATGAATGACAATAAAAGCATATAAGCCTATTGAAATAAACTTGATCAATGGATTACCGGTCATGAATTTTGCATAAACGTTGAATGCTTCTCCACCATCCCCTGCCAAAAGCAAAAAATTTCCAAGTAAATGGACGGGCAAGAAGGTAATCAAAAATAAGCCTGTGAGACTCATTATTAATTTTTGACCTAAAGTCGAAGTAAGAAAATTAATGATCCACTTCATAAGTAGTATGATTTGATTTTTCTGATCCTAAATTATTTACGCCAAATCTGGTGTAAAGGTGCTCAAACAAAATTATTAATTACAAGTTATATATGTCCATATTGTTCTTTATTTAGAATTGATCTAAAGAAAGAAGTGTGCTCCTAGCCCTGATTATCAGGTAGTAGCCCACTCCGGTAAACGAGCGGATTCATGTATCTTTGCCCATAAAACTAATTATCGTGGAACAGAATCAGGAAATTCACTTTTTAGACTATATAGAGATATACCCAGAAATCAATCCTCCAGTCACTTTGACAGATGCGAGCACCGTGGCTTTTAGTAAGTACAACAAGCAGTTTAAACCATTAATGGTCAGCAAGTTCCTTATGCTGAGCGAGCATGGGGACATAGATGAATTCACTGAATTTGTACCTTGTCTAAGAATTCCAAACACTGGGGACTTTTATGCCGTAATATATTGGAAAGCAAGCTTGATGAATTATCAGTATATTCTAGTAACTTACGATAAAGCTGGTAATTTAGTAGATAAAGCCATTATAGCAGGCACTTCTTCTGAAAACGGAGAAGATGTAGTAAGGTCTGTAGCTAGCATAGATGAAGATTGGATCATAACTATTGTCTCTGGAGCATCTATCCAAGCACAAACTGAATACAATCCCAAATCAAGCAAAGCGTTTACCCTAGAAATCCAAGATGGAGGAAGAATTATTTCTTCTGAATAGGCATTTAGAATATATCAAGAATACCCATGAGTAAAAAGAAAAAGAGTTTTAAGCGGAAGAAGATCACCAATGCAGAATTGCAGAATAGAATCTTACAACTGTTTAAAAAAAATCCGAATAAAAAATTCAGCCCAAAACAAATAGGTGCACACTTAAATGTAGGCAACAATAAAGATTCTGTAAAAGCAGCTTTAGACCAGTTAAGAGAAAAAGGGCTACTTAGACATCGAGCAACACCAAAATTCAAACTCAAGCCAAAAGGACTGCTTAATTTAAAGCAAACGCTAGAAGGAGAAATAGATATGACCAGAACAGGTTCTGCATACGTAGTAACCGATGATCATGAAGAAGATGTCTACATACCTGCCAAGCGAATGAATGGCGCTTTGCATGGAGATAAAGTAAGAGTAAAAGCATACTACCCAAAGAATAGATCAAAGCCTGAAGGTGAAGTAATCGACGTTCTAGAAAGAGCAAATGATCATTTCCTAGGCACACTTAATATTACTAGGAATTACGCACTTGTCATTCCAGACAATCCCAATATGGCTTTTGACATTTATCTTGAAAAGAAGCATCTCAAAGAAGCGCAAGATGGAGATAAGGTAGTAGTCAAAATTATTGAGTGGCCCTCTAGATCTAAACCTACTCCGATGGGTAAGATCACTTCGGTACTAGGTAAGGTTGGTTCTAGCGATATAGAGATGAAGTCTATCTTGATCAATAATGGCTTCCATCTTGACTTCCCGGATGAGGTCATGAAGGAAGCTAAAAAGCTACAGCCACATATCACAGCACAGGAAGAAAGTGTAAGAAGGGACATGAGAGACATTACTACCTTCACTATTGACCCACTGGATGCCAAGGATTTTGATGACGCGCTTTCCATACAGTTACTTGAAAATGGCGAACTACAAATAGGGGTACACATTGCAGATGTAACGCACTTTGTCAAGTCAAAAACGGCACTAGACAAAGAAGCCTACAAACGATCTACTTCGGTTTACTTAGTAGACAGAGTTCTACCTATGCTTCCAGAAAAAATCTCCAACGAGCTTTGTTCTTTGCGACCAAATGAAGACAAGTACACCTTCAGTGCGATTTTTAATTTCGATGAGAAAAATAAAATTACCAAAGAATGGTTTGGTAAAACACTAATCCATTCTGACAAGCGATTTACTTATGAGGAAGCGCAAGAGGTCATGGAGAATGGTCGTGGCATGTTTTACAACGAATTATTCAATCTCAACACTTTAGCTAAAAAGCTACGCAAAGCAAGATTCAAAAAAGGAGCTATAAATTTTGAAACCGAGGAAGTGAAGTTCAAATTGGACGAAACAGGAAAACCAATCGGACTTTATATCAAAGAAAGAAAAGATGCGCACCTTTTGGTAGAAGAATATATGCTTTTAGCCAACCGAAGAGTCGCAGAACACATCCAAAAAATAGGCAAGAAACAAGAGATACCTTTTGTTTACAGAATCCACGATTTGCCAAATGAAGATAAGGTCAACGATTTTGCAGCATTCGCAAAGGAGCTTGGCGTGACTATGGATACCAAAAATGAAAAAACAATCGCCAAATCCTACAATGAAATGATGGCGAAGGTAGCACAAGATCCAGGCTTAAAAGTTTTAGAATCTCTAGCCATCCGAACCATGTCCAAGGCTGCTTATAGCCCAGACAATATTGGGCACTATGGTTTAGCCATGGAAAACTATTCTCATTTCACCTCTCCAATTAGAAGATATTCAGATGTCCTAGCGCATAGAATCTTAGAAAAGAATTTGGAAGGAAATACTTTCAGAGTAAATAAATCTAAGCTCTCAGAAAAGTGTATGCACATTTCCAAAATGGAAAGAAAAGCCATGAAGGCGGAGCGAGAAAGTATCAAATATAAGCAAGTAGAATACATGCAGAATCGTGTAGGAAATGATTTTGATGGCTATATCACTGGATTTTCTGATAGAGGCTTTTTTGTAGAATTAGCGGATGTGAAATCCGAGGGTATGGTCAAATTCAATACCACAGACGATCACTATATCGTAGATGCTAGCAGATTAAAAGCTCGTGGCAATAAATTTGGAAAAATCTATAAAATGGGAGACAAAGTGCGCGTCCGTGTCAAGTCAGCAGATTTAGAACGCAAGCAGATTGATCTTGTTTTTACAGATGCAGAAGCAGAGTAATTAACAACTTACTCTTCTGTAACTATCGCCTCCGTTTCGCTTAGCATTTTGGCTTGTCTTGCTTCCTTACTAAAAATAGTGAATACATACCAAATTATTCCCGCTAGGATAAACATATCGGCCACATTGAATATGCCAGTACGCAAATCGCCGATACCCATATTCATAAAGTCGACCACTTTGCCATAGGCCATTCTATCATAAAGATTACTGAGACCTCCACCTAGTATTAGACTCATTGGGATGATTTGATTACGTAGAAATTCCTTACTGAATAGAACCATATAAAATAATCCCAATATCAATAAAGTTGGAAATAGCTTTAGTAAAAGAAAATTAGGGATGCCAGTAAGCTCTGAACCCCATCCTAAAAAAGCGCCTTCATTTTCAGCAAAAACCCACTTAAAAATATCATTAAAGTAGGAAGTCGCTCCCTGGCCTTCAAACTTATTTCTTGCCCAAATTTTGGTTCCTTGATCAATAGCAATCGACCCAAAAACTACAAAAAGCACCTTCGCAATTCTGTTCATATATCGTTATGAATCGTTCGGTAATTTCCGAAAAATTATAAATCTAAGCCAAGTAAACACTTGATTATCTGCCAGTTACAAAATTTATCGGATTGACTGCAACATGCTGGTTGCCAGCGATTTAAAATTTGTTACCGAACCATTTATTATTAGCTAGCACTCAAGATAAGAAAATGCAGGAATTAATTTACATTTATAGTTTTATCACCAGCCACTTGAAAGTATGGAACCCATTTTTGCCAATGACGCGATCACCTTTGGAGTACTAATGACTGTTTTAGCAGTTATTTTTTACACTTCTCATTTGGACAGTCCAGGTTGGAAAAAATTCTATCGCTTTGTTCCTGGTCTTTTACTTTGCTATTTCGTGCCCGCTTTTCTCAATTGGCCTCTAGGCTTGATTGCACCGCATTGGTACGAGGCCTCTGACCTCGCCAACTTACTCGCACAGCATAGCCTTTCATTGCCTAGTGATGTCAGCAGCTATGAAGGCATCAATAGTTTTTTGGAGACCTCCGGCGTACCCTCTTCCGAGTACAAAGCTATTCAAAATCACTCTAGCTTATATTATGTTGCTTCAAGATACCTACTCCCAGCATCCTTGATTTTGTTATGTCTTGGGATCGATTTTCAAGGGCTCAAACGTCTAGGCCCAAAGGCCTTGATTATGTTTTTTGCCGCTACTTTGGGTATAGTCATCGGAGGGCCGATCGCTTTGCTTATTATATCCAACCTTGCACCCAATATCGTACAAGCCAGTCCAGATGAATTGTGGAGAGGACTTTCTACCGTAGCTGGTTCTTGGATTGGTGGTGGAGCCAACCAGACGGCCATGAAAGAAATCTTTGAAGTCTCAGACAACCTATTTGCTACTATGATTATTGTAGATGTAGTCGTTGCCAATATCTGGATGGGCTTCTTACTCTATGGAGCCAATATTTCAAAAAAAGTAGATGGCTGGCTCCAGGCCGACGCCTCTGCTATCGATGATCTGATCAAGCGAGTCAGTGACTACCGAGCCAGTATAGCGACTATACCTACGACTACCAATATGTTTATACTTGGAGGGGTTGCTTTTGGTGGAGTTGCATTAGCGCATTGGGGTGCTGATATCTTGACACCATTTTTCAAAACATTTAAAGACACCCTATCTAGTATGCGACTTGATTCATTGATGTCGCACTTCTTTTGGCTGATCGTTATCTCGACCACTTTTGGTTTGATATTGTCTTTCACCAAAGCGCGTAAACTAGAAGGTGTCGGTGCCTCCAATTGGGGATCCGTTTTTATATATATTCTAGTAGCCACTATCGGCATGAAGATGAATCTTGGTGAGGTGTATAAAAATCTTGGCCTCTTCGCCATCGGTATTATTTGGATGCTAGTACACGTGATGATTCTCTTGATTACCGCCAAACTGATTAAAGCGCCATTCTTTTTTGTCGCTGTTGGTTCGCAGGCCAATGTAGGAGGAGCCGCTTCTGCGCCGGTCGTTGCATCTGCCTTCAATCCTGCTCTCGCACCAGTGGGTGTGCTCATGGCGGTATTGGGTTATGCCCTCGGTACATATGGCGCGATCTTGTGTGCGATCATGATGCAAGGGATAGCTGGAGGTTAGGGGCCATACCATCGTTTCACTTGGTACCGCGTCATCCGCTGTATGGGATGTATGCCATCGCTTCAAAAAAAAAAATCATGATGAGAAAATTCATGAATTTTCTCTAGGCCTACCCGCTACATCCCATGCCGCTTCTACCGCTTGTCCTGCTCCCGCTGGTCGACTCGCTTTGGCGCCTTCGGCACGTCGCGAAACGTATGAAATAAGTTTCGTGATCCCGATTATCTCGGTGGTCGCAAAACGCATGAAATAAGTTACGCGATCTCGACTTCTTCGGTGGCCGCAACGACGATACATTATCTTTAGACTTGGGACTCTCCAATTAATTCAAAAGGCACTTATATTAGTATACAACAAAAAAAGGGCTGTACCACAAATGTGATACAGCCCCAAAACAAGCTACCATTTAGAAACAGTCTGACGTGAAATTTTCTGTCATATCTCCATCTGCTGGAGAAAAATACTTGCCAAAAGTTGGAAACGAATTGCTATCTAATTCATATGAAGCTTCAAATTGCACTCCAGTTCCAGTAGACATTTCAGATACCATATGAGCTGAAATATTTTTACCAAGTGCTAATTGAGCTACGTAAGGATCTAAAGCAAATGGATTCGCACTTTTCTCATCATATTTA
The DNA here is from genome assembly GCA_938022165.1 of uncultured Saprospiraceae bacterium. GTDB lineage: Bacteria > Bacteroidota > Bacteroidia > Chitinophagales > Saprospiraceae > JALZVN01. The sequence goes on from CALIEI010000020.1 coordinate 52,762, forward strand.
TAAAATCTATGAAGGTCTATTGTAACCTCATTACCACTACTCAAAGTTCGAATGACGTACCCTTCTTGTGACTTTAATATATCACCTGAATACAAGAAATTAAATTCGGCAATATCTTTTCCTCCTTCTCTGATGATTCTTTTTATGATTCGATTTTGTGAATCCAAGGTTAAGTGAATAGTATTTATTGTCCCATCAGATTGTGTACTATTTCCATCTAGTGGCAATCCATCTTCATCAAAGTGATAGTTAGTCTTTTTTTCACCTGATACTATAACTAATGCTCTAAGTGTGCCGTCAGGTCTATAATTCGCACTCGCTTCTAAGATCGTTTCTCCATTTCTTATTCTTAAGATTTCAGTTATTCTTCCCTCTGCATTTCTTTCGTATGCAGTACCAGTATCGAATCCATTACCTTCTAAAGAAGTCTTGATTAAGAAACACTCCTCATCGATATTGTTGTCATCATCTCCATTACCCCCTCCATCATCGTCATCATTACCATTGTTGTCGTCGTTATCATCATTATCATTGTTGTCCTGATCATCTTGATCATCATCATCAGTGTTGTTAGTGTCATCTACTTGTTCCATTTCTTGTTCTTGAACCAGTACAGTAAGTCCGTCATCATCTGCACAGCTAGTGAATACAGTAAGAAGTATTGCGAATACAAAAATTAGATTTTTCATGATTTAAATTTTTTTAGTTTTATGAATTAATTACAATTCAAATTTCGGCAGATTCGGACTTGTATTTATCCCCTCAAATAAGGGTATGGGAAATATCCTCATAAATGAGGACTAACTAGGAGAGGCATCTTCGGTGAGTTAATTACACGATTAAATGTGTGTTCAATTACATGCCAGACAAGCATCTAGATATATGGATAAAATGAAATACGAGAGATTGAAAGTGAGTGTAAAACTTTTTGCCTCTACCTGCGGCGTGGCGTACAGCCTAAGCCCTGCAAGCGGAGCGCGTCAGAGGTGAGGAGGTGAAGTGGTATCCAAAAAAATAAGAGATGCATTTGCATGCATCTCTTATTTTTGTTGGATAGGAACGGAAAACCCGACGCCTGCCGATTTTTTTCATCGGCATGGCGGCACCCCCAAACAGCAGTTCTTATCTTAAAACTCTGCATTGCCCGGTGTCCTAGGGAAAGGAATCACGTCGCGGATATTGCTCATGCCGGTAATGAATAAGACCATGCGCTCAAAGCCCATCCCGAAACCAGCGTGCGGGCAGCCACCAAACTTACGAAGGTCTAGGTACCAACTGAGTTCTTCCTCTGGCACATCCATCTCTTGCATACGCTTGACCAAGAGGTCGTGGCGCTCTTCACGTTGCGATCCACCGATGACTTCACCGATGCCTGGAAAGAGGACGTCCATCGCAGCCACAGTCTTTTCGTCATCATTTTGGCGCATGTAGAATGCCTTGATGTCTTTTGGATAGTCTACTACGATCACTGGCTTTTTGAATTTCTTTTCTACTAACCAGCGCTCGTGCTCGGATTGTAGATCGACACCCCACTCTACATCGTACTCAAATTTTCCTTTTTTGTAAGGTTTAGAATTGCGAAGGAGATTGATGGCGTCGGTATAAGTGATGCGCTCAAACTCATTATCTACTACAAAACGTAAAGTCTCAATCAAGGGCATAGGTCTGCGTTGCTCTTTTGGCATCTGCTTTTCCATGTCTAGGATACGCTTTTCGAGGAAGGCTAGATCCTCTGGATAGTTGTCCAAGATGAAGTTGATGAGGTACTTCGAAAAGTCCTCTGCCAAATCCATGTTGTCGTTAATATCATTGAAGGCTACCTCTGGCTCTATCATCCAAAACTCTGCAAGGTGTCTGGTCGTGTTAGAATTTTCAGCACGGAAGGTCGGGCCAAAAGTATATACTTTGCCCAGTGCCAAAGCTGCGATCTCTGCTTGCAGCTGGCCACTCACGGTAAGGTTGGTCTGCTTACCAAAAAAGTCTTTTTTATAATCTACCTCGCCATCCTCTGTACGTGGGGCATTGTCCGGCGAGAAAGTGGTCACATGAAACATCTCCCCCGCTCCCTCTGCATCCGATCCTGTGATGATCGGTGTATGCATATAATAGTATCCTCTATCATGGTAAAATTTATGCAAAGCATACGCTATGGCATGACGGATACGAAACACCGCTGAGAAAGTATTGGTACGCATACGAAAATGCGCTTTCTCGCGAAGAAATTCAAGCGTCTGCTTTTTAGGCTGCAGGCTATACTCGTCAGGATTTGAAGCGCCCAGCACTTTAATCTCCTTGGCAACTACCTCATACTTTTGTCCAGCTCCTTGGGACTCTACCACCGTACCCAGTACCTCAATACATGAATGAAAGCTAATCTCTTTGAGCAGATCTTCATCAAAATTTTCAAAGTCAACTACTACTTGTACATTGCCAAAAGAGGAACCATCATTGAGGGCAATAAACCTATTGGCACGAAAAGCACGCACCCAACCTTTGATCAAGACATCTTCGTTGATCGTCGCCTCTTTGAGGAGGCTAGCTATTTCTGTTCTGCGTAGAGAAGACATATATTATTTACTTTAAATGAAGCTGCGAAGT
>CALIEI010000021.1 GCA_938022165.1 uncultured Saprospiraceae bacterium
CGTAGTGCAACTGGTGCATTGGTCAACACGATTTGTGCTCCTTCTTCCACACAGCGTTCTGCTATTTTCCAGGCGATAGATTTATTGTCTAGCGCTCCAAAGATGATTCCTTTCTTTCCTTGCAATAATTGGTTTGGCATATGGTTTTATTTTGCTTTTTTTTAATTTTCTAATAGTTCCTTTGCATTCTCAAGCGCAAAGGTTGATGGTGGGCTCTTACTAAGCATAGTAGCGAGTACTTTAATTTTTTCGGCATACTCAAGTACTCGGATACTGGTAACTGTTTTATTATTAACATCTTTTTTATACACATAAAAGTGCTGCTTTGCGTGTGCCGCTACCTGAGGCGAATGCGTGATGGTGATCACCTGATGATTTACAGATAGCTCTTTGAGGATACGTCCCATCTTGAGTGCTACGTCACCGGACACACCGCTATCTATTTCATCAAAAATCAAAGTAGGTAACTCCATAGTGTCAGCTACTAGAGATTTTACACATAAGTTGAGCCTAGACAATTCACCTCCAGAAGCCACTTGCTTGATGGGCAAAAATTTACTTCCCTTATTAGCACTAAATAAGAAAGTGATTTTATCACTTCCTGTAGTATTTAGATCTACCGTTTCCAGCGCCACTTGTAAGCGTGCATTTGGCATTGCTAGATCTATCAATAATTTTTTGATTTCTTTTTCAAATTTAGGAATCATCTTCGCACGCTTCTTACTTAGCTTCGCAGCCATTTCCTCCAATCCCTTTTTCTGGATAGCGATCTCATTTTCTTTGGCAGCAATCTCTCCATTCAGATCTGTAAAGGATAGCAACTGCTTTTCAAAATCAGATTTTATTTGCAGCAGGGCCTCATCATTTTGCGCGTTGTGCTTTTTCTGCAAGCGATACACTTGATCGAGACGCTCTTGTATTTCATCTATTTTCTCCGGCGTGTATTCTATGTCGTCACTTAGTTGAGCGGTGAGCGCAGCGACATCATCCAATTCTAAAATAGAATTTTCCAGTTGCTGATACACCTTAGATAGCGTAGGGTCGATATCCTTAAAAGGACTTAGCTCATTGGACAGCGTACGCAGTTGAGAAAGGATTGCATTTTCACTTTGTTCAAGCGCATAGTTGCTCGCCGTCAAAGCTTTTTTGATGCCCTCCGCATTTTGCAGCACATTGATTTCTTCCTCCCACTTGACCAGCTCACCCGGTAGCAAAGATATATTCTCAAATTCTTTGAGTTGAAATTGGATGTAGTCAATCTCTCGATCTGCATTTTGATTGGCCGTACGCAAAGCATCAAGCTGCTGGATATTGGCTTTATATTTTTTATATAGCGACCAGTACTCAGCGAGCTGCGCACGATTCCCCGCTAGCGCATCTATAGTCTCCATCTGAAACTCTTCATTATGCAGAGACAGATTGTCAAACTGCTGATGCAGGTTGACCTGGCGACTACTTATTTCTTGTAAGAGTTTTAGATTGACAGGCGTGTCGTTGACAAAAGCACGCGACTTCCCAGTGGCAGCGATTTCTCGACGGATGATGAGCTCATCTTCTATATCTAGCTCATGCGCTTGCATCACCTTTTTGACCGCTTTCGGATAAGAGTCAAAGGTAGCTTCGACGATACATTTTTTGCTATCGTTATACAGCGATTTCGAGTCTGCACGTTTTCCGAGGATTAGATCGAGCGCCCCTAGCAAAATTGATTTACCCGCACCCGTTTCCCCAGTGATAATATTCAGATCATCAAGAAAATCGACATGCAGTTCATCGATAATAGCGTAATTTTTTATACTGAGGCTTGCGAGCATTTTTGGATATCAATTCCCGCCAAAGATAGTCAATATTTGCAGTAGTTCTATATCCTGATTGGGGTAGTATTACGCATTAAAATGACCATTTTTAGACTTATTGAATCAATTCTTAGCATATAGATATTTTGGGCGATCCACCTATGATTCCCTTGCCGAGCAAGGTTCTCATAGCTGTCAGGCTATCTCAGGCTCCACATTCGTTTCGGTACTTTGCTCCGTACCTCCGCAAAGTACGCCTTCCTTGGCTTGCTTTCCGCTAAAGCTACAGCAATCCCGTCGGCCCTTGCCTATCCTTATCGCTCTTCGTTTAAGGATTGTTAGTCCAACATTAAATTGATCATATATTTTGATTATATTTCTAAAACTTATTGAATAAGCCAAAAATCTAAAAAGAAAAGAGGTGTGAATCATTGTAAAAATTGCAATTCGGAATTGTTAGGCAAATATTGTCAAAACTGTGGCTTACCAAAAGAGCCAACTCGAATCAATGGACAATACATTGTAGAGGAAATAAGTAGCGTTCTAAATTTTGACAAAGGCATTTTTTATACCATTAGAGAATTATTTATTAGGCCAGGAGCTACAGTTAATAGTTTCATAGATGGGGATAGAAAGAAAATAGTAAAACCAATATTTTATCTAATCATTTGTTCACTGCTTTATACAGTAGCACAACAGTTTTTCATTTTTGAAGCGGGCTATATTCGTCACAATGTTGACGACCAAACGCAGACCCCTATTATGGTCCAAGTGTTTGAATTCTTTTCTAAAAACTTTGGCTACGCAAATATTTTGATGGCCATTTTTATTGCCATATGGGTTAAATTGTTTTTTAGAAAGTATAAGTACAACTACTACGAAATCTACATTCTACTATGCTTTGTGATGGGCAATTCAATCCTCATTTACGCTTTCTTAGGAATCATAGAGAGTATGTCCAATTTTCCAATTTTGCAAATTGGATTCTTCTTTAGTGCCATATATGTTTCCTGGGCAATCGGACAATTTTTTGATCGCAGAAAAAAATTGTCTTATCTAAAAGGATTTTTTAGCTATGCTTTAGGCACACTATCTTTTATTCTTATCGGTTTTGGTTTCGGACTCGGCTTGGAAAAATTGTTATAACTGTATCTTTTTTAGTTTAATCCGCTAAACGAATAATATTAACCCGTCGGCCCTTGTCTTTACTTGTCGTTTTACGTTTAAGGTTTGTTTTGTCCAAAATTATATGATCATAAGTTTTGATTATTTTCAGACGGATTATTAGCTAAGTGCAAGGCATCGAGGTTGAAAACCTCAACGATTCAAAAAGAATAAAAATAGTCAATGTTTTCAACATCGATTCAATACACTCGTTTCTTTAACAATAAATTGATCAGATATGAATGTATTTATAAGCCTAGAATACGCTTATACTTTGAGGAAAATGTTCTTGCATTGGGACACAAGTTTAACGACACCAACTAGTACCCCATCAATATAAGATCGATCCCAAATCAGTTAATTAAAACTGATTTAGGATCGACTGAAAACGATCATCTAGGTTTTCAACCTCGATGCCGTAAACTTATCTAGGTACAGGTGTGCTTTATGAATTAACTATGCTGACTTTTACAAAAACAACTTATGAGTAAGTCCTTTTTCTTATCGAGTAAGTACCAGACTTACTTGTATAATACTAGTAGCAGTACCAAAGGCATAATCAGCTGTTATTCTATTATCACTTTCTACTGTTCCCCCTACAGTACCCAATGAAAAAGTGTCAGTCTCTTCATCGAATGGATAAGAGAAAGTTTGTAAAGTGTGGATTGGAGGTGGAATTCTATTGTCTACAAATCTGATTTCGCCATCTGCTTGGCTGATGGACATAGTAAATTCTGTAGTTTGACCATTAGCCACTTCTGTTGCGTTCCATTCGCCAACAATCCTTTCGATAGTAGGCGTGTCATCAATATCATCTTCACTATTACAAGAAGAAAAAGCTAAAAAGAAGATAATAGATAGGTAAAGAGAAAATTTCAATGATTTCATTTAGACTAGTTTTTTTAAGATGTAATAGCTATATATCAAGAAATAGACCAATATTGATTTTGTTGGTTAGTTCAGATCCAATGTTTAGAACGCTGAAAATTAATCATTGAGTCCACTCCGGAAAGTAGCGGATTGCAAAAAATAGGCTATTTTGGATGAGATTTTTATTCTCGAAATTCAGTGATGCCTGTGCGACTATAAATAGGCGTGCCTGAGCATCAGTGGATTGAGAAAATTAAAAATATCGCCAAAAGAGTCATTTTGTGTTTTCGTGACTTTTCGGAGTGGACTCATCATTTATACAAGGATTGTGTTTTTAATTCAGTGTGTACGGTATAAAGCCGTACAAAATGGAATTATTGTCAGAATGTACGTATATTGTGAGTATAAAATGATTATATTATGGAGCCTTCAAGTAGAAAATATGAAAATTCTAGAATTGAAATTAGAATCAGCAAAGAAGATAAAGCGCTTTATGAGCGAGCAAGCGCATTGCGAGGATTTAGATCTTTTTCTGAGTTTGTTAGGATAACAATTGCAAAAGAAGCTAAAACAATATTAGCTGAAGAGGATCAAATTATAAGCTCTATTCGGGACAAAAAGATTTTTTTTGAAGCATTAATGGGAAAAGAAGAACGCCCTAATGATGCTTTGTTTTCTGCTGTAAATGATTACAAGGAGCTTCAAAAAAAATAAGAATTGGAAATCCTCCCTTACCGAAAATCTTACAAACGAGATACCTTTTCGTGTGGCCAAAAAACTTTAGATAACTATATTTTAAGAAATGCTACAAAAGATGTCAAATCAGGTTCGTGTACTTGTTTTGTTACATTAAATAATGAAGATTATGTTATTGGATATTATACATTATCATCTCACAACATTTCTATAGAACATGCACCAGAAGCATTTAAGAAGTCAGTAAAGTATGATTTCGTGCCCACAATTTTGTTAGGGAGATTGGCTGTTGATGAAACGCAAAAAGGTAAAGGTTTTGGAAAATTATTACTTGTTGATTCATTAAAAAGAAGTTTAGATGTTGCAAGAAATCAAATAGGATCAGTAGCTGTAATAGCCGATCCAATTGATGCTTCAGCGATTGCATTTTATGCAAAGTATGGTTTTACAATGCTTCCTGATAGTGGTAAAATGTTTATGACAATTAAAAAAATTGAAGAGGCATTCAATATGTAATTGATCAGATCGACTCATTTTGAATTTGAAAATGGAAAAATTATAAAGATCACCGATAAGAGTTAAAATGTGTTTTGTTCTATTGTCTTAACTAATATCAGATTATTCAACTAATTTCACTCATAGTTGAAAAAGAAAAATCAAAATGATCATCAGGCCTATAAAACTAATTCTACTAATTCTTATTTCAAGCCACTTGATTTCTTGTCAAGCACAAACGAAGCCTGAAGCTAGACAAACACCGGTGAGCATTCCCATCGCAATTGGCAATTCTGTTTCGAATTTGTATCAACAAATTTGGGAAGTATATCAAGATTCAAAAGGGAATTTTTGGTTTGGAAGCAATGGGGAAGGGGTTTATATCTACGATGGGAAAACACTAAAGCAGTACACAAGCAGAGATGGACTAGTACATAATCAAATTCGAGGAATCCAAGAGGATGACCGTGGAAACCTATACATAGAAACACCGGCGGGCGTAAGTAAATTTGATGGGACTAAATTTACAACACTAGAAGTTGTAAAATCACCTCAAAGTGAATGGAAAAATGAAACCAAAGATTTATGGTTCAATTGTAACGGTAATCACTTGTATCGCTTTGATGGAAAAGTGCTGCATGAATTGTTTTTACCTATGCAAGATCTAAGCTTGCTGAATGTGGGCTTAAACCAGTATACTCAAGATTTGAGCTATAGTCCCTATTCCGTGTTTGGAGTCGATAGAGACCAGGATGGAAATGTGTGGATAGGAACTGTTGAAGCTGGTGCATTTCGTTACGATGGAGACTCATTTGTTTGGATTGGTGAGCAAGAGCTATCAACATTACCGGACGGGAGAGTGCCGGGCGTGCGTTCGATGCTTCAAGACAAAGATGGTTATATGTGGCTGAGTAATTTTAATAGTAAGTACAAAATAAATAAGGATTCAGAAAAAGGCTATGAAAAAGTGAAAGCAGTTGATTTACCCAAAGATCAAGTAAAAGATAAGATCCTTTATTTTAATTCTGGATTACGCGATCAAGAAGGGAATTTGTGGATGACAACATACGGCGGTGGTGTTTGGAAGTACGATGGGTATGAACTAACAAACACTGAAATAAATAACGGAACGGAAAACGTATTATTAATTAGTATTTTTCAAGACCGCGATGGAATTATTTGGTTAGGAACAAATAATGACGGTGTATATAAACAAAACGGAAAAAGCTTTGAGAAATTTGTACCTGATGTGGGGAAATAGTTATTAAATATTTGATATAATGAAAACAAGATTATAGAACTCAACGCTAATTAATTTGTTCTATAGTTGTCTTCACAACAATTAAAATTAATAAGATGAATAAGATTACTTTCTATGGAGCAGATTGGTGTTCCGACTGCCGCAGAGCAAAAACATTTTTGAAGGAAAATAATATCTCCTACGATTTTGTTGATGTAGAGCTGGATGAATCGGCTACAAGATTGGTGGAGTCTATTAATAATGGTAAGCGAATTATTCCGACACTTATCATCAATGGTAAATCTTATACCAATCCGGATAATGACGTCCTAGCAGGAATCTTGGGTGTCAATGAGGATTATAGAGTCATAGTATACGGTGCTGATTGGTGTCCGGATTGCAGAAAATCTAAAGCGTTTCTGAAAGACAATAATATCAATTT
>CALIEI010000022.1 GCA_938022165.1 uncultured Saprospiraceae bacterium
AAGTACGATGAAATCAAAGCCTCATCTGATCCTTCATTCCTAGGAGATGAGACGCGATTCAATCCAGAGGAGCTTTTACTATCCTCTTTATCTTCTTGCCACATGCTTTGGTACTTGCATTTGTGTTCGTCCAAGAAAATAGTCGTTACAGAATACCTAGATAGTGCAACAGGAATCATGGAGGAGTATACTAATGGTAGCGGAAAATTTACTGAGGTGACACTTAACCCGCAAGTCATTGTCGCCAATTCAAGTATGATTGAGTTGGCGGAGAAATTACATACTGAAGCCAATACCATGTGCTTTATAGCAAACTCATGCAATTTTGAGGTGAAGCACTTGCCGATAGTAAAAACCGAGAATTAGAAAAGAAAGGAATTATATAGAGACTTACTTTAACCTTAGTAACAGGTGATTATCAAAAACACCAACCAAAAAAGGCTAACTCACTTACGTGAATTAGCCTGTATTTTTGGGTGGATGATGGGATTCGAACCCACGACCCTCGGTACCACAAACCGATGCTCTAACCAACTGAGCTACAACCACCATTTGTTCCTTTATCTAAAGGAGTGCAAATATATAATATTCTTCAATAAGGAAACAGTCCTTAGTGAAAAAATTATTCCGCTGGATCAGCCTTTAAGGTGAAGGTTCTCGTTACTGGGTTTAATGGCGTATTTATTTTGTTTCCTTTTTTATCTACTAAGGTCAATTCAATCGTGTTTTCACCCATTGGAAGCCCTTCCACAAAATAAGGTTGCCATTTGTTGAGCATATGCGTCTCACCATTGATATTGGCCTTGACCAAGTAGTTTTTGCCTAAATCTACATTCTCAAGGTAGAAATCCAGCATTACCTTTTCTGTATCCTTTTTTCCTACGTAAGTACCTTTTGGTCTGGAGTAGAATAGCATGGGAAGCTTTATATCTTCTGACTCCGTAATTTCACCTCCTTTCACTTGTACTTTTTGTGCTATATGCGCTTTCTCTGTTTTGATACTCTCGTGGTATGATCTAGATAAGAATGCTAATGTATAATGTTCTCCATCTTTCATATCGGCTTCAAATGAAGAGGTGTACTTTGCTAGATAAGGTGCATTGTCTATGATCATATGTATATGCTGACCTTTTGCTGAATTGGCGCACATTTTTTCAGGAGCATCAGATGTTTGCTGACCTAATGCATATTCTTTGCCTTCGACTTTGAAGCTGAACTTTTTGTTAGCATACTTCATATCCGAAATCTTTGCGTCAAAGAAACTTGGAGAATATGGGAAAGGCGATACACTATATTTATTTGGTGTTTTACGTTCCTTTTGTTCAGTGGTATTCTTCTTCATTTTTTTATCCGAAGTCGCTTGACTAGCCTGATCTGATTGGCACATCATAAGGCTAATAGCAAAACCGAAAAGTAGTATGTATTTAGTCATTTTATTGTTTTTGGTGATGTCATTGATTAATTCTGAGTCCACTCCGAAAAGTCACGAAACCATAAAATGACTCTTTTGGCGATATTTTTCATTTTCTCAATCCACTGATGCTAAGGCACGCCATCTTGTTGTCGCACAAGCATCACTGAATTTCGAGAATAAAAAATCTCATCCAAAATAGCCCATTTTTTGCAATCCGCTACTTTCCGGAGTGGACTCAATACTAGCCTAAAGATATATGGATTAGTTTGAATATTTGCATGCTGGTTTAAAATTTTACCGAGAATTTCTGACCTATGGAAACTCTTTTGCGCCAAAGGGAGAAGCGATATGATGTGCGGAGCGGCCCTAATGAAGGTGGGGAAGGCGAAGGATGAACGAATGAGTGAATACAAGCAAGCCCCTTACCTGAATAGGGCTGAAACGTGCAGCATACAAGCGGATCACTTTATACAGGCGCCCAAAGTATCAATAATTGACTCTAATAGACCTAAAGCCTTCAAAATATGGAGGGGCAGTACTGAAAAACAGCTCTTTTTTGCCGCCAATTATATATACAGATAAATAGAATAATCATTTAAGCACCAAGGCGCAACTTATATAAGATAAATACCATATATAATATGTACCATCTGAAAAGACTACTCTATGTTTACTGCTTGCCGCAGCCTTCATTTTTCTGTTTTCTGCAGCCTAATTTTGTTACTTATGACATTGGGCTGTACATCTAATGATCTTGATCTAGGAAGTGTAATAGAAACAGATTCAAACCAGATAGCTAAGTCAAACATCTTTGCCAAAGCCAATCCAGTAAATATAGATACTAAGACCTTCGGTAAATGGCAGCCCTCAACGAAAGAGGGAATAGTTGAATGGATCTATGAAGTCAAAGAGAATGCTTCATCCCTCAATTTTGGATTTTCAGAATTTATACTTCCCCCTTCAGCCGAATTGTTTATCTGCGATGAGAAAAATAAAAACTGTCAGCATTTTCTCCCTAGAAAATCAGAATGGCATCATCTAGAAATGTGGACCCCGATCTTGAAAGGAGGGACAGCGAAATTTACACTTCGCTTAAATGAATCCGAGGTGGATTTGTTGAAAATGAGAATCGCTACCATCAATATGGGTTTTGAAAGAGAGGAAAGAGATGGCGCTTCACAAGGGTGCTTGATAGATGTATTGTGTACAGACGATTTTCCACAAATAGAAGATTGGGAAAGAGAGATACGATCTGTAGGTTTGATATCGATCGAAGGAACGCGCTTATGCACAGGTGTGCTGCTGAATAATGTAAGGCAAGATTTTACACCCTATTTTTTAACGGCTAGACACTGTGGAATCAATGCTACAAATGCGGAATCCGTAGTGGTACACTGGAATTATGAAAATTCAACATGCCGGTTCGGTGAAGAAAGCAATGAAATGGAAGGGGATGGAGATCTGAGTATTTTCAATAGTGGTGCTACCTTTTTAGCGGATTTGCAAAGGTCTGATTTTACCTTGCTTCGCTTAAATGAAGAAGTTGTAGAAGAGGCCAGGGCATATTTTGCGGGGTGGAGTGCAGTAGCAGACGCGCCTGTCGATGTGACGACTATCCATCATGCCAATACAGAAGAGAAGAGGATAACTTTTGGTAAAGGAGAAACGAGTATAACTAGGCATTTCGGACAGGATGTAAATACAGACTTGGATCACATAAGAATATCTTCTTGGGATATATCAAGTACCTCTGGAGGCTCTTCTGGTGGCCCTTTATTTGATGCGAATCATAGGGTAGTGGGTCAACTCCACGGCGGATTGGCAGCTTGTGGAAATGATGAGTCTGATTGGTTTGGTAGACTCCATACAAGTTGGGTAGGAGATAGTGTGCCAGAGAGGCAGCTAAAGCATTGGCTAGATCCGGATCAAAGTGGTTTGCTAGAACTAAATGGTATCTGGGACGAACTAGAGCCCTTGTCACTTCAAATTTCCATACAGGAAACAGCTGAAATAATTTGTGCAGGTGATAGTACTGCTAGAATCCAAATAAATATAGGAAATGGTAGTGGCCCTTTTAGATATAGTATAGATGGCGGCGAAAATTTCCAATTTCAAAATACTTTTGAAAATTTAGGCGCTGGTTTTTATTCAATTCTCGTAATAGATTCAGATGAGAACACCTCAGCGATCGTTCCATTTTTTATAAACGAGCCAGATGAGTTGGTGCTAAACTTCAATCAAGTTTACAATCAAATCTCGCTCAATGTATCTGGTGGAACAGCGCCCTTCCTTTATTCTCTGAATGGAGAAATTACTTTTGATTCTACGTTTACGAATGTAGCACAGGGGCTAAATTCATTTACAGTGATAGACTCAAAGGGCTGTAATACTGAAGTGACGATTGAAGTTCAGTTTAATGAGTTTGAAAGCCAACTACAGGTAGTGGAAGATCCTAGGTGTACTGAAAGTGAAGATGGTGTAATAGTTATACAGCATTCAGGAACTATTGGACCTTATTTTTATAGGCTAAATAATGGGCCGATAAGAGAGACTAACACGTTTGACAGCTTGGCTGCAGGAGTTTATATTGGATGGGTGATGGATAGCCTAGGTAATACGGTTACAACAAATCCGATTACCTTAAGAGGACCTTCACCATTAGAGGCTAATATATTTCAACAGGAAGAGAATATAATCGTTGATGTGGATGGTGGAACAGCGCCTTATCTGTATAGCTATGATGGGGGAGTATTTATAAAAGAAAATCAATTTCTTAGTTCTGAAAATTTTGAAATCATAATTGTACAAGACGCTAATGGATGCATGCTAGAGATTGAAAACATATTCACTTCTGCGAAGCATGTAAATCGTCAGAGCAATGAAATTTTATATCCAAACCCAACAGATGGATTGATATGGCTCCAGGGTGCGCAAAATATCCAGAGCTATATCATAATAAATACCAATGGTCAGGTGGTGAAAGAAGGCTCATATGAACAGGGTTTAAGTATTGAAAAGATGATAGATGTGAGCTTCTTGCCAAGTGGAATGTATGTTATTCAAGCTAAATTTAGGGACGGTATCTCTAAGTCAATGAAATTCAGCATATTACAGAAATAGATAAGATTAACTACATTGAAATTAATTTTATATTTAATGTTTACTTTTATCAAGGTAAGTATTACATTTGCAATCGCTAATAAAACAGCAAATCACTTAGGAAGAGTGGCAGAGCTGGTTTAATGCACTGGTCTTGAAAACCAGCGTACGGCAACGTACCGGGGGTTCGAATCCCTCCTCTTCCGCAAAAGGCTTTATTCTTAATTGAATAAGGCCTTTTTTGCGTTCAATAGCATACCCTATTTGGGTTATTTAGCTATGCTTGCCTAGAATCTGACACGGACATTGTTGAGTATTAGTCTTAAAGTACCTATTTTAAAGAGTCAATTGAGATCCCGTAAATATTCTGCTATGCAACAGCTGTACAAAAGCTTTTATACTCTAGTATTTTTCTTTCCTTTTCTATTCCTACACGTTTCACTTTATGCGCAAAATACAGTGGGAACGGTTTTTCAAGATAGTACCCTACAAGATGGCTATACTTTAGTTTACCCTGAGTTTCAGCCTAATACTTATTTAATTGATCCCTGTGGTCAGATAGTCAATACCTGGGAAGGGCAAGACGATACAGCACCAGGCTTTTCAGTGTATCTAGATGAACAAGGGAATTTGATCAGAGCATTCAGACCAAATCAAGATCCAGCGGGAGTAGAGATTACCGGATCAGGGCAAGCGGGGTTTGTTGAAATTGTAGATTGGGACAACAACCTCATTTGGTCTCATGAGCAAATAATGGGAAATAGACGACTACATCATGACATAGAGGTCTTGCCTAATGGAAATATCCTTTTGAATGCTTGGGAAGGGATAAGTCTAGATGACGCATTAGCATTAGGTCGTGATCCAGAGACTTTGATATCGCAAAATTTATTTGATGAAGTGATTTATGAAATCAATCCTAATACTGACGAAATAGTCTGGGAATGGAAAGCTTCAGACCACTTGATTCAAACGTTTAATACTTCTGCTCCTAACTGGGTAGGTAATCCTGCTGCTTGGCCACAAAGAATAGATTTGAACTATGTAGGAGATTCTAATAGAAGAAATGATTGGCTTCACTTCAATTCTTTGGAATATGATTCTGAATTGGATCAGATCATTATAAGCTGTCCTTCTTTTGGTGAGTTTTGGATAATAGATCATAGTACTACCACGGCAGAAGCTGCTGGTACTACAGGTGGAAGAAGTGGTAAAGGAGGAGACTTGCTTTACAGATGGGGAAATCCAGAGTCATACAATGCAGGTACTGCGGATGATAAAAAGTTGTTTTTTCATCATGCAGTCCAATTGGTTTCTGAACAGCTAAGCGATAAGACACAAAGAAGAGGAGAGATCATACTTTTTAACAATCGACAAAATCAATTCTCTTCTGTTGATATATTGACTTTACCTGAGTTTGATTCTACTACTTGGAACTATGTAATGGAGGGAAATGTATATGGACCTCTAGAAATTGACAGGAAAATAATACATCCTGTTGATCCAAGTTTGTTGTTTTCCACCATCATGTCTAGTGGTCAAATGCTAGATAATGGAAATGTCTTAATCAATGCTACTATACCGGGTACAATCACAGAGATCACAGCTAATGATGAAATTGCTTGGGAATACGTAGTTCCATTTTCTAATGGACTGCAATTAGAACAAGGCACGGCAGTGACGCCGGGACAAGGCGAAAGTTTTATTTTTAAAGCAGATAAATATCCAAACACTTTTGTTGGTTTTGAAGGCAGAGATTTGACTCCAACTGGATATTTGGAGCTCAATCCTGATACTACTTTGTGTGGAGGTATGGTATTGGACACGATGATGATGGACACAATGATGATGGATACGATGATGATGGATACAATGATGATGGACACAATGATGATGGACACAATGATGATGGACACCATGATGATGGATACGATGATGATGGATACGATGATGATGGATACGATGATGATGGACACGATGGATCTAAGTGCTGTGAATCTTACGATTTTAAATCAAGTTGATTTGTTTCCAAATCCAACCCTTGACTTTATTCAGCTTGACTGGCCCATAAGGGCAACCCCTTATGAGATTTACTCCATAGATGGTAAGGCCCGACTTTCAGGACAGGTAGATCGGGGAAAAAATAGAATATCTGTACACCACCTACGTCCTGGAATGTACATAATCCGGTTTGATCAAATAGGCGCTAAACGATTCATAAAGCTTTAAGACCCTTTTACAATTTTTTGTTGATGGTTAATAGATTCTTGATGGATGGCTTTGTAAACACGAAGTACAAATTCTTCGCTTAGTCCTCGAGTTTCGCCCTCAAGAATCATTTTGCCTAGTATTTCATTCCATCGCTTCGATTGTAGTACAGCTACATTTTTCTGCTTTTTCAACTCACCGATTTGATCAGAAATTTTCATCCTGCGGCCTAAGGTTTCTAGAAGTTGATTGTCAGCAATGTCAATTTGTGCTCTTAGTAAATCGATCTTACTTTTAAAATCTGTTTCTTCATCAGATTCTTTTCTAATTCTTAAGTCTATCATCATTTGTATTAAGGTGGCAGGTGTAATCTGTTGTGCAGCGTCACTCCATGCTTTGTCAGGATCGTGATGTGTTTCGATCATTAGTCCATCAAAATTTAAATCTAGAGCCATTTGCGATACATCAAAAATCATATCCCTTTTTCCTGTGATGTGTGAGGGATCATTGATTAAGGGCAAGTCAGGAAACTTGTTTTGAAAGTCTATCGCTATCTGCCACTCAGGAATGTTTCTATACTTTGTTTTTTCATAAGTAGAAAAACCTCTGTGAATAGCGCCTAGTTTTTTTATGCCTGCAGTTTTCAACCTTTCGATTCCTCCCAACCAAAGCCCAAGGTCTGGATTGACAGGATTCTTAACTAGAACTATTTTATCTGTTCCTTGTAAAGCATCTGCAAGCTCTTGCATGATAAAAGGACTAACTGTAGATCGAGCTCCAATCCAAAGCAGATCTATGTCATGCTCTAGAGCCAGCTTAACGTGATTTCTATTGGCGACCTCAGTAGCTGTTTTTAATCCAGTTTCTTCTTTTACTTTTTGTAGCCATTTTAGCCCTAATGCTCCGACACCTTCAAAATTGCCAGGTCGAGTTCTTGGCTTCCAGATACCAGCTCGATAAAAATTAACGTCCGTATCTTTGAGCTGATGAGCGATGTTCAGGATTTGCTGCTCTGTTTCCGCACTGCATGGTCCTGCTATCACTAGTGGATGAGCCAATTCCATATTTTCTAACCAATTCTTCATATTTTTTTTGTTTTCCATTTAAGGGTATACTTTTAAAAAAGAAATTAAACCATCAATCGCTTGACTTTAGGGCGCTTACAATATTTGCCGTTTTAGCCACAACATACTGGTTGTCATCTGTTTAAAATTCATTACTGTACCATCGTCAAAATATCTTTAATTCTATTCGTATTTTCCATGACTTGAAAGATGCTATCATAGTCATCTGTATCTAGCATTGTTTTAAATTCTTGAAGGTTTTGTATGTATTCTTCTAAAGAATTAAGGACGAACTCTCTATTTTGTTTAAAAATAGGTGTCCACATTGCTGGCGAACTTTTTGCTAGTCTCACTGTGCTTTCAAAACCACTACCTGCCATGTCAAAAATATCTCTTTCATTTGCTTCTACTTCTATGACTGTTTTTCCGAGCATGAAAGAACTGATATGGGATAGGTGAGATACATAAGCGATGTGTTTGTCATGCGCTAATGGATTCATATATCGTATACGCATCTCAAACATTCTAAATAGCTCTAATGCCTTTTCTTGCAACTTATAAGCTGTTTGTTCTACCTCACAAATGATATTAGTCTTGCCTTTAAAGAGTCCATTTACTGCTGCAGTTGGACCAGAAAATTCAGTACCAGCTATTGGGTGACAAGCTAGGAAATTTCTACGCTTGTGATGTGATTCAACAGCTTGACAAATAAGCCCCTTGGTAGATCCACAATCTATAACTAGACAATCATCCTTTACTAGATCTAAGATCTTAGGTAGTTCAACAATTATATCATCGACTGGAATAGAAACTATAACTAAGTCGGCTTGACCCAAATCATTATAATCTGCAGCTTTGTTTATCAAGCCAAGATTTAGAGCTTGCTCTAAATTCTCTTGATTAGAATCTATACCATAAATGTCAGCCTCTTTATTCTTGAGCCTAAGATCCTTGACCATCGATCCTCCTATAAGTCCTATTCCTATTACAAATACATTCATAAATTTATCCTTTACAGTCGATCTAATGCTTCTTGAATTAATTCTTGATTTACGCACAAAGAAAATCGTACATAAGCTTTGCCATTGGTTCCAAAGATAGACCCCGGCGTAATAAATATATCATGTTCATAAAGCAATTTATCAACTAGCTCTTCGGCATTCGCAATGTGCGCAGGAAGTTTTGCCCAAACAAACATACCAGTTGCTTCTTTATCGTATTTGCAATTCAGCTTGTCCGCAATTTTAAAAATCAAACTCCTTCTTTCCTTATATATCTTATTTAACTCTGTAAACCAATCCTGACCCATGTTAAGCGCTGCGATGGCACCTTGCTGTATGCCATAAAACATACCAGAATCCATGTTGCTTTTGACTTTCAATATGGTGTTGATATGATCAGTATTGCCGAGTGCCATCCCAACTCTCCAGCCAGCCATGTTAAACGATTTGCTAAGGGAATTTAATTCTATAGCGTAATCCATTGCATCTTCAATTTCTAAAATGCTTGTTGGATTATCGTTCAAAATAAAACTATATGGATTATCATTTACTATTAAAATATTATGCTGCCTTGCAAAATCTATAATTGTCTTTAATACTTTTTTACTAGCAATAGCACCAGTTGGCATGTGCGGATAGTTGATCCACATCATTTTTACTTTTTCTAATCCTTCAGATTGTATTTGCTGCAAATCAGGTAACCAGTTATTTTCTTCTGTTAAGTTGTAGTAGCGGGCTCTAGCTTGAACCAGATTAGTGACAGACGTATAAGTAGGGTAGCCGGGATTAGGAATTAACACCTCATCCCCAGGATTCAAAAAAGCCATGCTGATATGCATAATAGCCTCTTTAGATCCTATCATCGGAAGTATCTCACTTTCTGGATTTACTTTTACCTGATAAGATTTTTGATAGAAATCAGCCATGGCAGCTCTTAGTTCAGGGCGTCCTTTATAACTCTGATACATATGAGCACCTGGCGAATTTAACGCTACGGTCATAGCACTATAAATAGCTTCAGGCGGGTTTAGGTCTGGACTGCCAATACCCATATTTATAATAGGTTTGCCTTTTTCCATCAGACTTCGTACTTCTCTCAGTTTTAAAGAAAAGTAATACTCTTTGACAGTATCTAATCGCTTCGCAGGTTCTATCATAGTTTTCACTAGAATCAATAGTTAAGACAAAAAAAAAGTCTCGCATAAAATGCGAGACTTAAAAATTATATATTCTTGAACAATAACTTATAGCAGTCCCGCTTTTTCATGACAGAAATAAAAAAAATAAAAGCTGTAATAAGTTGAATTGTTGTACATTCTTTTCAATTATGGCGGCAAAGTAAGCATAATATCCATTCCATACCCGATTCAGGCCATAATTCTGGAATTTAATCTTCGATATTGTCGCCTTCTTGATTATCGATGTTCTCACCACCAAGACCTCCATTGCAACCATCTATAAAGGCAGTAAAGATGGCACCTTGAACCACTTCAAAGCCGGGTTCCATGCAGATCTGCTGTGCTGCATCATAATCAACTATTGCACTAGCGTCAATGATTTGGAGTGAAGTTATGATGTCATTTGTTTCATAGTCTGCAATCCCAGTCTCTGTGCCAAGCAGCGTATTCGGCCCAGTATAATTGATGATCTGAACGGTTACAAATGAATAACTAGTGCATCCATTAGTATCAGTAACTTCGATTCCTATCACATCATCTTGCGCAAATGATGTTGTGGTATATGTTTCAGATGTTCCAGCTTGCAAGGTTTCACCTGCATCAAGAAGCTGGTTACTATTTGCATCGAGGAAGAAAGTATAATTAGTTTCGCCACTTGGTGTCGCAGTTAGTTGAAGCGTTTCGCCAGTGCATAAAGGCAAATTACTAGATAAGCCGGCTACTAAAGTAGGAACACAGGTCAAAGAGTAAGTGAACACCCAATCTCCATTGGGCGTAGATTGAGTGAATGTATTTGCATTCAAAAATACAGTTTCCGTAGATATGACTTGATCATCATCACCAGAGTTAAAATCACATTCACTAAATGCGCCATCATCTTCATGCGTTTCTACTTCAATGTCTACGCTCGCAGTTCCACAAGTAGTATTTCCAAAATCAACAATGATAGGAACATTATCGCACACTGTAGAATTGATATACGCATTAGGATTGCCCGTAGCTCCACTATTAGGTACTTCAAAATAGTATGACTTGCCATCTAATTTTAGAATTAATTCTGGATCACCAAAACCATCATCTACTGCTGGAAAAGTAATCGTATTGATTTGCATTGTTACGCTATTTCCAATCGAAGAACTACAAGGAAGAGAAAGTGTACTGTCGACAGCAGCACACACATCAATGGTCCCCCAACCAAAATCACTATCCTTATTTGGATATTCACTAGACGTTTGAATCATCCGATTGAGCACCTCATCTTTTGAGAAGGTAGGATTGTTGCTAATTATTAAGGCCGCAATTCCTGAAGTGATCGCAGTCGCTGCAGAAGATCCGCCAACATAACCTACATAATTATTATTGGCTACGTTATCGTCACTAAGTGTAACGGCTTTATTACCTGATGATGTACGTTCCATATACATACAAAATTCTACTTCATTGCCACTATGGCAGATATCGCAACGGGTAAAATTAGTCCCTTCGATAACACCGGTAACGGCATTAGCTTCGGGCATATTAGCTGGAGCTATCACGCCAAACCAGTTAGTAAAAGAGGTTGATGTACCCGCAGCTGCAAAGATAAGTTTACCAAGGTCGTGCGCATAAATAATTCCATCTTCAATCGGCCCATGACTAAACGCATCTCCTAAAGAAATACTAATAACACTTACTCTAGTATCATCTGCTGCATCATAAAGTGCGTCTCTTAATCCATCAATCTCCGCACTGGTATTCATTCTAACGTCATTACTCACTCTGTAAGAAATCAAGTTGGCTTGGTAAGCTACTCCAGCAGGTGTGTTATCCTGCCCACGTGTACCCAGTGCAAGACCAGCCATAGCCGTACCATGACCACATTGGTCAGCCCAGCCATCAGTAGTACCATTTGGAGCATAAAACTCTTTTCGCTCTATCAATCTCCCAGCAGAATCACCTTGATCAAAATCTGCATTGAACTTTGGATTATCATGTGATATTCCGGTATCCATTACGGCTATCCATACATCCTTACCTTTATTTGATTTTGTCCAAGCCAGATCGATACCATGTTCTGCATTAGTCCACGAAGAAGTGGCAGCCGGACTAATATTTGTAAAATCAGCCGCATCTATATTAGTACTATAATCCGCACATCCTTCACCACTTCTATTTAGAGTGCTCTGATAGGCATAGTTGGCTGGCTCTATATATCTGATATCTGGATCCGTTCGAAGTTCTTCTATGAATGATTGGGAGATCACTTTAGCATAGATATATGGTCTTGCTATATTTCGATTGGTAGGAAAAAGGTCTTTATCTGATATTCCGATTCCTACTCTAGCAAATTCTAACCTCACTCTATTCTTAAGTGCTTCGCGAGCTTGTACCCAATCTGGAGATTTGAAACCTCCAGCACTGATGGCATCTCTTCCATACTTTATGGTAGCAGGTTTGAATCCAATAATAGCGATGGAGTCATTCGTTACTATCGCACTCCAAACCAATTTAGCTTCCATGTCCCTCCAGTTCAATGCTTCATTTGATGCTTGAAGAGAGTCGGCAATTATGGATTCTATAATAGGTTTAGATAGTGGCGTTTGATCTGATTGAGCAAAGCAATTAGAAATGTAAATTGGTATAAAGGCAACGAATAAGAGTATATGTCTCATCCTGCTTAGTTTGTTTTATTTGTTTAATCAACGTGAAGACAATCAACACATTACGACATTAAAGATACTTATTTATCTCAATTTGTTTAATATAATTGGGGTTTATTAACTCCTTGTGACGACTATTTAATTACTTTTATGAAGTATTTATCGAATAAATTTGAGTCCATTTTATGAATAAGATAGTAGCATCAGCCGCAAAGGCAATTGAGGGAATCCAAGATGACATGACCATTATGTTAGGTGGTTTTGGTTTGTGTGGTATACCTGAGAATTGTATTCAAGCATTGGTAGCACTAGGCGTCAAAAACCTAACCTGTATTTCTAATAATGCCGGTGTTGATGACTTTGGTCTAGGCTTACTTTTACAAAAGCGTCAAATCAAGAAGATGATTTCTTCCTATGTTGGGGAGAATGATGAGTTTGAGAGACAAATGCTTTCGGGGGAGTTGGAAGTAGATCTTATACCACAAGGTTCTTTAGCTAGTCGTTGTCAGGCTGGAGGCGCTGGAGTACCTGCATTTTATACACCTGCAGGCTATGGCACTGAGGTGGCTGCAGGAAAAGAGGTTCGATATTTTGATGGCAAGCCTCATATTTTAGAGTCTGCTCTGACTGCTGACTTTGCCATTGTAAAAGCATGGAAAGGGGACAGATATGGTAATCTAGTTTATAAAGGAACAGCCAGAAATTTTAATCCTGTGATGGCTATGGCTGGAAAAATCACCATTGCTGAGGTAGAAGAATTGGTAGAGCCTGGAGAGTTAGACCCTAATTTTGTTCATACTCCAGGCATTTTTATTCAGCGTATTTTTCAAGGAGATACTTTTGAAAAACGTATTGAACAAAGAACAGTAAGAACCAAAGAAGTTTAAAATTTAGAATCAAAGATTATGTTAGATAAAATAGGAATTGCAAAACGTATTTCTCAAGAACTAAGTGATGGTTGGTATGTAAACCTAGGTATTGGTATTCCTACTTTGGTCGCCAATTATGTGCCTGAAGGAATGAATGTAGAATTCCAATCAGAGAATGGAATCTTAGGTATGGGACCATTTCCATTTGAGGGAGAAGAGGATGCAGATTATATCAACGCTGGTAAACAAACCGTCACTATCAAGCCAGGCGGGAGCATCTTTGACTCAGCCACTAGCTTTGCGATGATTCGAGGAAAACATATTCAAATGACTGTCCTAGGTGCTATGGAAGTGGCGCAAAATGGAGATATTGCCAATTGGAAAATACCGGGCAAAATGGTTAAAGGTATGGGAGGAGCAATGGATTTAGTAGCTTCTTCAGATAATATTATCGTAGCTATGATGCATACCAACAAGCGAGGTAAATCAAAGCTATTAAAGTCATGCTCGCTTCCATTAACGGGAGTCGCATGCGTCAAAAAGATAGTAACCAATCTTGCGGTTTTAGAAATTACCGATAAAGGATTTTTACTCAAAGAACGAGCGCCTGGAGTGAGTGTAGAAGATATTCAAAATGCAACGGAAGGCCACTTGATTGTAGAGGGCGATATCCCAGAAATGACAGGAGTAGCCGTTTAGTTGATTAGCCGTTTAGCCGATTAGCTGTTTAGCCGATTAGCCGTTTAGCTGTTTAGATGGTTAGCTGATTAGCCGTTTAGTTGATTAGCCGTTTAGCTGGTTAGCCGATTAGCCGATTAGCTGATTAGCAGGTTAGCTGGTTAGCTGATTAGCCGTTTAGCTGATTAGCCGTTTAGTTGGTTAGTTGATTAGCCGTTTAGTTGGTTAGCCGTTTAGCCGATTAGCAGTTTAGTTGATTAGCCGATTAGCTGTTAGATACTAGATACACCAAATAAACAAATAAACGATTAAACGAATCAACAATTTCGGGCATGCCTCTGATTGCGCAAGCCAACGCTCCCATCTATTCTTTTTGCACCATCACAGTCGGGTCATACGCTACTATTCAGCGACTATCTAGACTATGACCTATATCCCTAGCTTGTCTCGCCTCGTTCCTCGCTGAGCCTTCGCTAGCGATTAGTTCATTAGCCTAGCTAGCCACTTCATACCGCTGCTACCCCTCATGCGCTGCGCACTAAGCCTAATGAAAAGGGTATAGGAGATTTTCTAAAAATATAGGATATCAATACAAAGTCGTAGGCAAGCAAAAATGAGCCTAATAATACTATGAATTAAAAAAGCCATTTGAAGAATACATCTCCAAATGGCTTTAATCTTTTTAGTAAAGATTAGATATTATTCGAAAACTACTTTAGAAGTTTGAACACCTTCTTCAAAGATAGCTTTTACGATATACATACCTGCTCCTAATCCATCTCTCTGAATAGAGAAATTGTTAGTAGCAACATTTTGGAAATTTTTCACCATTTTACCATCCATTGAATATACCTCAAGGTTTTCAATTTGGTATTCAGCATCAGTACTGATGAAAATTTCTTGACTTGCAGGATTAGGTGTAATTTTCATACCTGCGTCTATAATTAAATCTCTTGTACTAGAAATAAAATTAGAAGCACATGGAAGATCTAAAGCTACACAAGCTCTAGGTAAAACATAATCCATAATCACAGCAATATTTCCTCTTGCCTTTTCAGCAGATTGACCTTCATTTAATATTTCACCTTGTGAATCAAATGTTCCACCTGAAGGGTGAGGCAACATATTCCATGGCACGCCCATACCACCTGGAGTAACGTTCGCTGGACTAAGTGCATTTGGATCCCACCAGTCGATTACAACACCTTCGTCAATACCTAGAGAGTTTGCTGGCATAATCCAAGGGAATGTACCTTCATAGTAAGGGTGACCAGCAGTAGCCGAATTGTCTATTGCAAGTTGAGTGGTTGCATCAGTAAAAATGGCATCCTTCCACATCTGATTTAAACCAGCTTCCTCTTGAGCTTGACCTATCAATTGAGCACCTTGTACTTGTACGATTGGGTCACCAGTAGTAGGTACTACTAATACAGCATCATTATAAGGAGCAAATTGATCAAAGGCTGATTGGACAGAGATAGTTGGTGTAGTATTATCATCTAACCAACTGATATCACCTAATGCACCACCAATATTTACTTGAAGTGCAAAGCTATTATCAACACCAGCAAAGTTCACATAATTGGTAGTGTCACCAGCAGGTAATCCAAAACCATCAAAAGGTGTAACAGTCAAAACTTCACCATTAATGTCTCCATGGAAAGCTGGAACAACCATAGGCGTTTCACCGATACCGTCCATACCAGGCATACCATTTTCATCTAAAACATCTAGAAAGAATTTTCCTTGACCATTTGTAGTAGTCAAAATTTCTTGATAATCACTAAGGCCAACTGTCCCAAGAGTAAGGTATCCACCAGTACCAGTTCCCCACATAGTAATTCTTTCAGGATCTATGCCCCATGTATCTGCGGTAGTTTTCATATATCTGATGGCATTTCTACCATCTTGAACACCTCTGTAGGCAGCTTGTATAAGTCCAAGTGCTCTTTCAGGTTGTGAACCAGCTAAAGGGTTCCAACCAGTTCTGTAATCAACTGAAGCGGCTACATAACCTCTTCTAGCCAATTGAGTACAAATTTCCACAGCTGATGAATCACGAAGTGTACCAGAGATTTGGCCATTTATTACATTAGGCAAAAAGTTTCCTGTATGAAATACAAGTACAAGTGGTCTATCCACTTCTGTATCTCCGTCAGGCTGATAAACATCCATGATCAAAGGTTGCGGTACGATTTCTCCAGCCTGTGCGATAAATAGTATTGTACCATTTACACCATAAACTACATTTTCCGTTACAGTCACATCAGTAAATACCTCATCGAGATATCTATCTTGACCGATCAAAGCTGTAGCAGTCACAGTTAGGAATAATAAAAAGGAGTAAAACTTTTTCATAGAATATTGATTAGTTAAAAAATATTATTTAATTAAATTTATTTCGGTTCGTATGTCCAGGTAATGTAGGCTAGTCTTCCAATTCTAGGTCCACCAAATGTTTGAAAGTTTAAACTGTTCAATACATTTGAAGCACCTACTTTGATAACACTGCTTATCTTTGGAAATCCAATATTAAACTGCGCGTCAAGCATATCATATGTCGGAATGAAGCCAGTAAATTGCGGTGATCCTTCAAAAATGAATCCTTCTATCCACTTATAGCTAATATTGAAAGCAAGATTTCGCAATCTCTTTTCTCCAAGATTTAAAGAAAGATCTCTACCGCCAAACCCTAAATTAAATTTATGCTCTGGGGTATTAAAGGCGGGAATAATAGGGTCATCTATATCTGCTTGATTCAGTTTATTCCAGGAGTAGTTACCATTCAATGAGAAATTGCTATTTAGATAATAGTTAAGCCCAATAGAGAATCCTTGCGTAGTAACTCGATTTTCAGAGTTAGCGGCATATCTAAAGGCTTCTATTTCTCTTAGATTAATAATTCCACCATCAAGTGTGTAATCAAGATCAACTCCAATTTGGAATCCAATAAAGTTGGTATAGATGCTATAGTAGTAACCAGCATCTACATACAATTTTTCAAATAAGGTAGTTCGATACCCGAATTCAAAAGTTTGTACTTCTTCAGGTCGAATAGGAGCAATATTAAAAGTATCTAATAGACTTGGATTCTGAGAATTGAAAAAATCTCTTGTAGACTCGACAGTAACTAAGTCTTGCACACCATTTAGATTTCCAGCTAAGGTAGCTCTACCGACATCCAAGAATAAAAATTGATCAGATAAAGTTGGGTTTCTTATCGCAGAAGAAAAAGAAGCTCTGAAAAAATTATTCGGAGAAGGGGTGTACACTAAAGAAGCTGCTGGAGAAAATAAGACATCAAAATTTTCATTTTTATCCATTCGGATAGTCGCACTTGCCTTAAGCCTATTGTTGTAAAACGATTTTTCTCCTCCGGCATAAACACCAAACTCTGAGTTTACTATTTGCACATCAGCAGTATCAGAAAAAATAGTGCCTTGTGAATCAGGTCTGTATTGTCTAAAGTTTGCGCCCACTTTGATATTGTCTATCCATAAAGGATTGAAAGTATATTCACCATGAATGTGATACAATGCTGAGTTATCAAAAAACTGTGTACCACCTTCATCTCTTAGCGTAGATGTAATCTGATCAAATTCATTTTGAAATCTTTCTGTACCTGGTTCAAAATAGGGTATAGCCTGAGAAGATCCTCTGACAACAGTGTCTGCGTATATTTGGGCAGCACTATGCCATTCAACCAAATTATCCGCATTGTCTATCAACCATTGGTCATAAGCATCTCGATCAAACGAAGTAACAACGGCTCCAGTGTTTGGATCAAACTTTACATTTCCGAATTCATCCAAGCATATTTCTAGTTCAGGTCTTCCAGATTCGGTGATTTCTGGTCCAACTACGTTAACCCAGTAGAAGTTATAATCTTCAGACCATTCGACATCGTCTTTTGCATTTTCTTGCAGTTGCAAAGCAGTGAAAAATGGATCATAGGAATCACCAGCAGTTGTTCTAGTTGTATAGGCTCTTAAGAAATACTTGTTCCTCTTTTTTAACTCCAATCTATTTTGTAAAAAAGTAATTCCATTCAAACTAAAGCGATTATCTCCTTGATAAACCGTTGTTCCAGAACCAAAGCTGTTGGCGAAAATAAGCTCTGGAGAATCTACTCCTTGACTTGGCTTAAGTCGGTAGTGGAAATTTGCATTTGCTTTGAAATTTCTGGTATCATAATTTAACAATTCTTCTTCTCTATATCCAGTGCGATAAAATTCACCCAAGTCGCTCAAGCTATTACTAATAGGTTGATCAGAAAAATCATTAGAGGTATTAAATTCATCTCCATAAATATTTACGGCATCAAATCTACCTGGATTGCTCGCAGGAACATTCGAGTCATCAATAGGATCGAAGTTTGTTGCTTCCCAATCATCCGCTCGCAAGTATTCGAAGTTTAGCTTATATGCGAAGACATCATTCCCGTCCTTATTTTGTGTTTTTTGTGCCCAGCGAATTGCAGCTTGAGCAAGGTTTCTTTCTCCAGCTTTAACAAAAGCAGAAAGGCCATCGCTAAAGAATGGATCCTTAGTTTCTAAACTAATAACCCCATTAAAGGCATTCGGACCATAAAAAGCAGAACTCGCACCTACGATGAGTTCAACCTTGTTGATATCTAGCTCTGAAGAACCTAGGAAATTACCGAGTGAAAAATTTAAACCAGGTGCTTGGTTATCTACACCATCAATAGTCTGTAAAGACCTGACTGGACTTGTACTATTGAATCCTCTAGTATTGACCACCTTGAATCCTAAACTCGCAGCAGTTAAGTCAACACCTTTTAAAGATCCTAGACCATCATAAAAGTTTGAAGCGGGGGTTTCTTTAATGGCTATAATGTCAAGTGCTTCCACTGTGAGCGGACTTTCTTTCTGTTTATCAGAGATTCTTGATCCAGTGACTTCAACCACATCAATGACTTCAACATCTTCATCTAAGTTGATTTTGAGTCTTTTATTTTGGTCTACAACAATTTCTACGGTTTTATATCCTATATAAGAGACCTCAAGAGTAATAGGGTAGGTTTGATCAGTTTGGAACTCAAAAGAGCCATCCCAATCACTTGTTGTACCTTCAGTCAAGCCTTTGATCAAAACATTCGCACCAATAATAGGGTCATTGTTGATCACATCGAATACTTCTCCTCGAATCGTAGTTTGTGAATAAGCAGTCCCAAAAAACAGAACAGCAAGTACCACAAGTAAGTGTTTATTGAAGGGTGGCATATATTATTATAAAGTTATCTATAAGTTTCTACATGGTAAAATAGAAAATAATCTTTATATGTAATCTGTTTTAACAGTATTATTTTGCGAAAATTCGCTCTAGGACAAAAGTAGGTCTAAAACAATGACCTAAAGCGACTTTTTAGCTGATTCCCACCCTTTTAGAAAGGTACATTACTGAGAACTTCTAAGTCATAGCCGATTAAGCCTACTCGTCGTTTTGGATTATTGGTGAGCAAATTTATCTTTCTCACGTTCATCTCTCTTAGAATTTGAGCACCAACACCAAAATCTCTTTGATCCATATCCTTGTCTATGGCACGATCTTCATCACCAAACAATGTGCTAAGATTATCAATACTAGATTGGTGACGCATGTAGACTATTAAGCCAGCACCTTTGTCCTCTATCTTGTGAAGGGCGTCTTGTAGACTTGATTTCT
Source organism: uncultured Saprospiraceae bacterium (assembly GCA_938022165.1). Classification (GTDB taxonomy): domain Bacteria; phylum Bacteroidota; class Bacteroidia; order Chitinophagales; family Saprospiraceae; genus JALZVN01. Next base: position 19,836 of record CALIEI010000022.1, read on the forward strand.
GACCACTTTTTAAGAATCCCAATACATCGTCTGCGTCATTTTGAGAATGTACTCTTACCAATACAGGGTCATTGACTGACCATGAGCCAACTTTTATGGCAAGATGAGTTTTGTCATTAGTCAATTGGGTGAAAGAAGTAATCTCATAAGTTTTACCATTGTTCTGGATTATCTTCCTTTGTTCCTTTTTGATGAGCTTTTCTCTTTGTAGTCTATAGGCAATTAAGTCCTTTATACTGACTAATTTGAGATCTAGTTTTTTAGCTAAGTCAAACAGTTGAGGCAGTCTAGCCATGGTGCCGTCTTCATTCAAAATCTCAACTACTACACCAGCAGGCTTGAATCCAGCTAGCCTTGCAAGGTCAACAGCTGCTTCGGTATGTCCACTTCTACGCAGTACTCCGCCTTCTTTAGCTCTTAATGGAAATATATGACCAGGTCTAGAAAAATCTGAAGCTACAGTTTCTTCTTCAACCATTGCGTTAATAGTAGTAGCTCTATCATATGATGAGATTCCAGTAGTACAGCCTTTATGTTTGTAATCTATTGAGATGGTAAAAGCTGTTTCATGCAAATCCGAATTGTTAGGCACCATCATTTGAAGATCAAGTTTATTGGCCCTTTGATCTGTGATGGGAACGCAGATAAGACCTCTAGCGTGGGTCGCCATGAAGTTTATTATTTCTGGCGTTACACATTCCGCAGCACAAATAAAATCTCCTTCATTTTCTCTATCCTCATCGTCAACTACTATAACTACTTTACCAGCAGCTATATCTGCAATAGCTTCTTCGATGGTATTTAATTGATCCAAATTATGCTCTTTTTGTGGGTTCCCAGATATTACTTTCGATTCCATATATATAGTCTTTAAAGCCTAGTAACAAAGCCAAATTCATATAGTTGAAATAGCTGATACTCCGCAAAGCTAAAATGTTTATGCCTAAAAAGGAACTTATTCGGTCTAGTAATGGAATTGCAAAATACCATAAGATTTGCCCTAGTAATAGAATTTGCATTAAATCGCTGCCTTTTAGAGCTAAGATTCCGCTTAAAACTAAAGCAACTATCATTAATAGAGGACCTATGTACCTAATCGCTTTGTGACTAAAAAACACAAACCCTAAGGATGAAAAGGGGAGTAGATATTTTTTATAAACCATCATGTTTTGAAAATTGCCACTTCCCATCCTTCGTTTTCGTTTGAATTCTTCTGGAAAAGTGGAAAGAATTTTTCCATCGCATATCGCTTCTAGATCACTGATGGCTTTATAATCAAGTGTCATGGCATGCATCGTAAGATAAAAGTCATCTACTCTGAAATGACCGGGGATAGGCTTAAAGCAAACCGAACGCAAAGAAAAGCAGCCACCAAAAGTGCCCATTAATTTACCGAAAATTTGGCCTTCTTTAAACTTAAGTTTTGATTCTTGATTTAAATAGATGGATTCAGATTTAGAAACATTTTTATGTTCATTCACGATGTTGTGGATCTGCGTGTCAACCACTCCAATTTTCGGATTTTTAAAATGTCTAGAAAGCTTAGTTATAGTGTCACTGCGAAACATTACATCGGCATCTGTCAGAATGTATATGTCATCTGATGAGACCTTATGTTCTGATTGAATATATTGATGGAGTGTATTGATGGTTCCTATTTTTCCAGACCTTTCTTCCATGATTTTAAAGTGAATGGGGTATTTACTTTTTTTCATATAAAGCTGCACCAATTCATTTGTTGCATCTGTAGAATGGTCAGATCCTATGTAGATAAATACTTTGTCAATAGGGTAGTTACTGCTATTTATAGAATTAAGTTTTTCTTCTATGACAAGCTCTTCGTTATGTGCTGCAAGCAGGATAAATACTTTTCTATTATTGTCGTCCTCGGGAGTTGGGACATTAGCAGAGAATCGAAAAATTACATCGACCAATATTGGATAGAGGATATAACTATAGATTAAGAGAGAAATACAAAGCCAAAATAGAATATGTGCTATCATTTATCATTTGTCATGATAAACGAAATTAAGAAGCATAAGCTAGATTCTCAGGAATATTAGCACCTTTTTGAATGAATTTCTGATATTCTTCCATTAGACTTTTAGCAGTCTTAAGGTTGTCATACTCTGAAAAAACTAAATTTTGAGCATTTTTACCCATATTTGATAAAGATCCGTTGCTTCGGTAGCAGTAATCTAAGGCTTCTATGAACTCTTGTGCCGTATCTGCTACAAGTACATGTTCTTTATGCTTAGCGTTGATGCCTTCAAGACCCAATTGAGTAGTAAGCACAACCTTACCTAGAGCCATTCCTTCAAGAATTTTAGCTCTCATCCCAGATCCTGAAAGCAAAGGCACTATCATCACAGTATGACGGTTGATAAACTTCTTAGCGTCGTTTACTTCTCCGTATACCTTTACATTTTTATACTTAGCATTGATAAGTGTAGCGGGTGTGTTCCTTCCAGCTACATGCAATTTTAAATTTGGATACTTGGCTAGCAAGTTATCCCAAACATTATCTAGAAACCACTTAAGGCCTTCTAGATTCGGCATCCAGTCTAAGGATCCAATAAATGAAAGTGAGATTTCCTTTTTGTAACTTCTATTGTCTGCTTTATATGCTGTATTGTCAAGGCCTATAGGCGTAACTAAGCCCGCTTTGTTGTACCCAAGTTTTCTAAAGGTATCTAAGTCCTTTTGAGAAATCGCAATCATCAGATCGTAATTACTGAGTTGCTTGATCTCGTATTTCTTAAGCTTGTTGGTAAGGTATTTAAGGTATAATTTTTTGTGTAGCGGTGTTGTGTTTTGAGCAACTCTAGACCAAATTTCATGTTCTACATTGTGGGCACGCATAGCGATCATCGCCTTAGAGTATTTCCTAATAATAGGAATATAGGGTGCCATGTACAGCGTTTCTAACTGTACTACATCAAAGGTGTTTTCCTTCAATATTTTGATCAACTGATCTGTGAAATCTGGGCAAATGAATCTTGATATATGATATGATTCACTAGAAAATAGATTTAAAAATGCATCTTTCGCATTTATGGTATTATCTAGTTCTGTATATACTGCTTGTTTGAAGTGCTTGAAAGAACCATTTACACTACTTACATCACAAAAGTGCTTGGTGGTATTCATTGCTAAAAGAGAAACTTCACAACCCAATTCGTGTAATGATTTTGAAAGGCTCATTACAGCAATCGATTCGCCGTCTTTTAAAGGATAAGGGAACTTCTTACAGAGTTGAAGTAATCTCATATAGTATATTGTTTAAATACATAAAGCTTTAACAAAGGGGTAAGACCAAGGTCTTAAAAATGTGTTTAAATTTGTAAGTGTAAAGTTTGATGTATAAGCTTTCTATTTGAACGTTAAACAATAACTATATGCGTACTCTATAGACACAAATTTAGTTTTTTTTATATCATATTCACACTTAGATGATAAAATATTAACTATTTACGATGATTTCTTCTTTGGCCTCTTCCCATGCTGGAGATACGATGCATAAAAAAGTTAATTTTTGATCACCTGTATTTTCAACATATTGAGTTTTTCCACTCATTATCAGAATACTATCACCGCTTTTAACACTAAGTCGTTCACCTTCCACATGCACAATAGCTTGTCCTTCAATGATATAATAAAGTTCCTCATTTTGCAATACATGAGGTAGGCTTGATGCTCCTTGTTCAATACTACCCCAAGCAAAACTATAGGGTAGAGAAATATTATCGTTCTTTGGATGAATTATTTCTTTAATATGAGTCGCATCTCCTGCTTTAAATCCCTCTACGTCATTTCTTCTTTTGAAAATAAAATTGTTCATGATTCTTCTTTTTAAAAACGATTACCAAACCGTATATGATATTTTATAATTTTAGTTTTTATGCCAAGTAGTTTGCAAAAGTTTAAACTAAGGTTCTATCGGCGTGCCGTATAGGCTAAGCCCTGCAAGCAGAGCGCGTAGAGATTAGCGGTGGCAGCGGCATCGCTAATTTTATGACTGCAAAGGAATAAAATAAGCGATATAGCGAACGACGCGACCACGCCCTTAGGCTGTGGGAATCCCCAAATATATAGAAATCAAAATACATATATCGGCTAGGCAGAAGCCATTAAAAAAATGATTAATTTGCATGCGATGATTGAAGTAAAAGAAATTAAAAAAGCATACGGACAACTTGAGGTATTAAAGGGGGTAGACTTGCGGGTGGAAGAAAAGGAGATAGTCGCAATAGTCGGAAAATCTGGTGCCGGCAAAAGTACACTGCTCCATATCATGGGTGCACTGGATAGGCCTGATAGTGGAACACTGCGACTGGATGGTCAAGGTATAACGGATATGGGTAAGAAAGAACTTGCTAGATTCAGAAATGAAAGAATTGGATTCATATTTCAATTCCATCATTTATTGCCAGAGTTTACGGCACTGGAAAATGTATGCATACCAGGATACATAAAAAATACACCAAAGGGAAAAGTACATGATAAAGCTAAATATTTGCTGGACTATCTCGGTCTGAGTGATCGACTAGATCACAAGCCCAATCAAATGTCAGGAGGAGAGCAGCAAAGAGTCGCTGTAGCTAGGGCACTCGTCAATGATCCCAAAGTAGTTTTTGCTGACGAGCCTAGTGGTAATCTAGATTCTGCTACCTCTAAAGAATTACACAGCTTATTGTTCGAACTGAGAAAGGACTTTGGACAAACTTTTGTTATCGTTACCCATAATGAAGAGCTCGCTAAAATGAGTGATCGCAGACTCGTCATGGTAGACGGCAAGATCGTGGGTCAATAGTTTTTAAGTACCATCTTGCATAGCAAATGTAGCCGCCAATCTTCCAGATTTTAGTGCAGCATTGATAGATCCATTCAATACGCCATCACCTGCTAGATAGACATTTGACCCTATTTTAGACTCCTCTTTACTGATATCAAACTTGACAGTTTTCTGATTTGGTAGTGCCCTATTGATCTGAAAACGGGTTATCATTTTCCATTCGTCAGTTTGCTTACCAAACCAAGTAGCGCACTCTTTCTTTATTTGGTTTTCTATTAGTTGGCTATACTTGTTGTCAAAAATGCTGACCGCTATTTGGTGTTTTCCGGATGGGGCATAGGCGGGATTAACATTGCTCATAATAGAAACATTGTTGACAAGTGCGTTTTTCTTAGCTACTATTCCAACAAGTTTATTCTTATGTGGAGTTTGATCAGCCTCAAAGTAAATCGTATGAGAAGATTGATATTTTTTTATTAATCCAGGAGCAAATTTATTCAGTAAGTTATCCGATGGTGCTGCTAAAATTATGTTGTCTCCGACAAAGTTTTTTGTAGAGGCAACTTGTACAGATTTTTGATTTATAGAGATAACTTCTTCTTCTAAATGAAGATTCTCACTGGGCAGATTTGCAGCCAGTTGTTCGGTCAATTTTCCCATACCACCTCTGGGTACACTTGCAAGACTGGTAGCAAACTTGTCATACAAATAAAGAAACATATGGGCAGACGTCTCTAGCTTCTGATCAAAAAATACGCCTGAGAAAAATGGTAAAAAAAAGTTGTGAATCATTTCTTGCTTGAAGCCAAAATCCACTAAGAAGTTATACGTAGATTGTTTAGAGATGTCTGTTTTTTTACCCTTACTATATCTGCGTGCGACATTTTTTAATCGCAAAAGTCTTTGCTTATCTGCGAAAGAGCCCACCCGCGAAAGAAGCGTACTAAATAAAGTGAACGGCTTACGCAAAGGATCACTTATGACTTCATGAAACCCTTCATCATACAAGATTAAAGCCCCAGGGTCAAAGCTTTGAAATTCTAAACTTGGATAATTGAAAAAGTGCTTACCCTCTTCATAGGCGGGTAGATAAACTTGGAATCCATGGTCGATAATATGCCCGTCAATATGACTACTCATCACACGGCCGCCTAGTGCTTTTCCTTGTTCTAAAATCTGGAAAGTATGACCATTTTGATGCAAAACATTTGCAGCAGCCAATCCAGCTAAGCCACCTCCAACAATGATTGTGTGCATATTAGACAATTACGTTTTGGGATTCGCCTTTTAAAAAAGCGCCTATATTTTCTGAAAGTGTTTGCATTAGCCTAGTTCTCGATTCCACTGAGGCCCAAGCTATGTGAGGTGTGATTTTGCAGTTGGTCAAGGCATAAAGCGGATGGTGCAGCGGAGCTGGTTCTTCGACTAAAACATCTAACAAGGCAGCTTGAATTTTTTCTTCGCTGAGATGTTCTGCTAGATCTTCTTCATTGATCAATCCACCGCGGCTCGTATTGATAAGTATAGCGGATGTTTTCATCATTGACAGCGTTTTTTTATTTACTATCTCTTTAGTCCCTTCATTCAAACTAGCGTGAAGGCTTAGCACATCTGCTTCTCTAAATAGCGTGTCTATATCTACTTTTTTTATTAAAGGATTATCCAATTTGGACGCTGACCTTCTAGCTACCAGCACCTCCATTCCAAATGCCAGTGCAATTTGTGCTACTCGCTTTGCGATATCACCATATCCAAGAATGCCAAATTTCTTGCCTGCCAATTCATTGATCGGACTCTCTGTAAATGAAAAGTCAGGGCAAATAGACCAGTAGCCTTTCTTGACCAAATTGTTATGACGTCCTATCAGATTCATCCAATATAAAAGCATCGCAAAGGTATGTTGTGCCACGCCTGTAGTACTGTAGTTTGCTACATTACAAACGCTAATATCCCTTTCCTTGCAAGCATCAATATCTACATTATTGTAGCCTGTAGCTGAAACACAAAGTAATCTCAAATCACTACAGTGATTTAGAAATTCTCGGTTTACTACAAACTTGTTTACAATAAGTATTTCTGCGCCTCTGGCTCTTTCTATTGCTTGGTCTAGAGTACTTCTATTATATACTTCTAGAGCACCATGCATGCCAATGCTATCCCATGATAAATCTCCAGGATTTAGGGTGTAGCCATCAAGGGCAACAATCTTAGTCATGTTTTATCTAAGGATAAAAAAGTAGAGTAGGATTAGCAAAACGACAGTGATAACCACCACGGTTGTCCAAAACTGTTTTGCTTGTTTCGCTTCGTGTGCTTCTTTCTTGCGACGTCGCGCTTCTTTTGACATTGCCATATTTAGGTAAGTTGATTTGCTCCAAATTACTAAAAAGAACATAATCCCTCAAAATATTCGTAGAAAATATAGGAAATTGTTGATTCGAGAAATTGTTGATTCGTTAATTCGTTAATTTGTTGATACGTTGATCTGTTTTTTTAACTTTTCTAACCTCTAGACCTCTAGACCTCTAGACCTCTAGACCGCTAGACCTCTAGACCGCTCATCAATTCCAAGCAAAGTAGTCAGGCAGTTGCGCAATCACGGTATAAGCGTTGCCCTTGTTGCCCATTATTCTTGCCCAAAGCTTATTCGTATAGCGTCCAAAAATATAATTGTGATCAAGATCTGCGGTTACCCATGAGCCCAATTCAAACTCTTCTTTGATTTGTTCTGCAGACCAGCCAGAGTAGCCCAAGAAAAATCTAATATTTGAAGGCTTGATAATGCCATTGTTGATCAGGAATATCAGTTTTTCGAAGTTTCCACCCCAATAAACACCTTCCCCGACTTCTTGAGATTCCTCAAGTAAGTCTCCAACATTATGTATGTAGTGTAGCGTATCTTTTTGGACAGGTCCACCTAAGTATAGGGGAGCATCAAAGCTTTCTAATTCAGGGACAATGTCGCCCACTTTTGCCTTGTATTGTCTATTGAGAATGAAACCAACTGTTCCCTCTGTTTTAGAGTGATCGCAAAGTAAAACAGCCGTTCTTTTGAAGTTTGTATCAACCATAAAAGGCTCAGCGAGTAGTACTTTACCTTTGGCTATATTAATCGTGTCCATAGTGAATTATATTTGTTTGTTTTCTTAAAGGGGCGTATCGGACACCAATTTAATGAATAAGCTTTGATAATCCTATACCATAAAACAGTAATTTTTTCACCTTATATTGCCTCAGAAGGTACTTTTCTGTCAATACGCTTGAGCATTCCCCTTAATACATTGCCTTTCCCGCCAATTTCTATGAAATGATCAAATCCATCATTTAACATGTTTTGCAAGCTAGAAGTCCATTTTACTGGTGCAGTTAGTTGCTGAATTAGCTTGATTTTGATCTTATCTGGGTCTTTTTCAGCTATGGCATCTACATTCTGGTAGATGGCACAGCTCGGTGTATTAAAGTCGGTATTTTCTATGGCTGACCTCAGGCCTTCTCGCGCAGGTTCCATGAGGGGGGAATGAAAGGCTCCACCGACAGCCAATTCTACTGCCATTCTAGCGCCTGCTTCTTTAAATTTTTCAACAGCAATAGCGATTGCGGGTTTTGTACCAGAGACAACGAGCTGTCCAGGACAGTTATAGTTAGCGGCCACTATGACGTCATCTATTTCATGACATACCTTTTCAACGACCTCGTCTTCTAGGCCTACTATGGCAGCCATAGTAGAGTCAGTGAGCAAACAAGCTTTTTGCATTTCAGCTGCTCTTTTCGCTACCAACCGTAATGCATCCTCAAACTGTAAAACGCCAGCTGCGACAAGTGCAGAGAATTCACCCAAGGAGTGCCCAGCTACTGCGCCAGGAGCTGCTATCGATTCAGCACACTTGAGCTTCACCATAGAATGTACGAATACTGCGGGCTGAGTAACGTTAGTCGCTTTCAGTTCTTCTTCGGTCCCGGTAAACATCTTTTCAGATAGAGAAAAACCTAGAATCTCATCAGCTTTTTCAAACATCTCTTTGGCTTCAGGATGGGTGTCATAAAGATCTTTACCCATACCAACAAATTGGGAGCCTTGCCCAGGAAATAAATATGCTATCATTTTTCGTTTAGTGTAGTTTTGAACTCACTAAGTTAAGAAACTCTGAGCGAGTTTCCTCTTTTTCGAACTGACCAGTGAAAGCAGAGGTTGTGGTCACAGAATTTTGCTTCTGCACACCACGCATCATCATGCACATATGCCTTGCTTCTATAATCACCGCTACACCTAGGGGCTTCAATGTATTATGAATGCACTTTAAGATATCATCAGTCAACCTTTCTTGTACTTGCAATCTTCTCGCAAATACATCTATAACTCTAGGTATCTTACTCAAACCTACGATGTGACCATTGGGAATATACGCTACGTGTGCCTTGCCAAAAAACGGCAGCATATGATGCTCACACATAGAGTACACTTCAATGTCCTTTACCAATACCATCTCACTATAATCTTCCTTAAACATAGCTCCTTTCAGGATTGCTTCCGGATCCATTTCATACCCTTGAGTAAGAAACTGCATAGCTTTAGCAGCCCTTTCCGGGGTTTTTAGCAAACCATCACGTTCTTTATCTTCACCAATCTGGTCTAGGATATCGTTATAGTTTTCAATAAGTTTATTGGTAGTATCTAGGTTGTACTGTTCTACTTTTTTATAAGACATTTGCTATATTAAATTAACCAAAATATTCTGTGTATATATTCTCTGTTTCTTGCAACTTAACACAGTGTAATTGACATTGTTGTAATTTTGGTTCAATTATTTGCCAAATTAAAATGGCCAAATTCTCACAAGTAGTTTGCATCCCTTTTGGAATAAAATCTATATCAAGATTTAGATTCTTGTGATCTAGTTTTTCGGTAACTTCTTCCTTTATGATTTTAGACAAGTGCTTTGCATTGATGAGCATCCCCGTCACAGGGTCTGGATCGCCTTTTACTGTGACAAAGAGTGTATAATTATGCCCATGAAAGTTCTCATTTGCACATTTATCAAATATTTCCTTATTTTTTTCTGCTGACCATTCCTCAACCCACAATTTGTGCGCAGCATTGAATCTTGCCCTTCTCGTCAGAAATACCATATTATTCAGTTCTATTTTTGCGCAAAAATAAGCTATTTTATTGAATATTAAATCCTTGGTGATCACATGTATATTGATTATTTGGGGGCATATCGACTGTAGAGACATTATATGTTGGACTCATTACTCGGAGCGGTAAGATTGCCTTTGATGGATCAGTCCGATTGTCCGGGTAGGTATGTCTCTACAGCGCTACCTCGTCATCCGCTAGTATACCCATAGTTTTTGCATTATAGACCAGACGTCCTTCACTACAAGTAATTCTGACAAGTATTGACTCTTCCTTGCCCATATGGGTATATCGCTTCTACCGCTTGCCTCTAGCGCGTATCCACTTGCAGGGCTTAGGCTGTACGCCACGCCGATTGTTAGCATATTGACTGCACTTAAAACTAATCTCATCTTATTTTGATCGTCTTTTATCGAATTATTTTATCTTTCACGTGAGATTATATCATATTTGAGTCCATTCCGAAAAGTCACGAAAGCACAAAATGACTCTTTTGGCGATATTTTTCATTTTCTCAATCCACTGATGCCTGTGCGACTATAAATAGGCGTGCTTTGGCATCACTGAATTTCGAGAATAAAAAATCTCATCCAAAATAGCCTATTTTTTGCAATCCGCTACTTTCCGGAGTGGACTCATATTTGATTTTTAGCAAATCCACTTAACTACTTGGAAGAAGATAATAATTTATTCTTACGCAACGAGCTGTACACCTTTCTCAGCCAGAGAATAGTTTATCACTCTATTTTTTGGATTTGTATATATATGCTCTTAGTATCACTAGAACCAGGCAATAATGGTATATGGAATACGCTCATCAATGAGGCTATCAATGTATTCTTCTATGCCGTCATTGTTTATGTCAATTTGTTTTATCTCATTCCATACTTTCTGAAGAAGAAGAAATTCTTAACCTTCATTGTATTACTGATCGCCGTTGCCATATTCATTACGCCTATCAAAATGTTCATTTTGCATTTTAGATTTTCCTCTAATGAAGCACTACAGCAAGATTTAATAAATGAGCAGCACTATTTTTATTTAGCCAATTTATTTGTAGCTGGCGGCTCTACGCTGGCTAGTATCATTATGGATTGGCTCAGACACCAAAGAGAGCGAGCGGTATTAGAAAATCAAAATATCCAGTCAGAACTAAGGTTCTTGAAGTCTCAGATCAACCCTCATTTTTTATTCAATACGCTCAATAGTATTTATGCATTGACCCTCAAAAAATCGGATGACGCACCAGAGATTGTAGTAAAGCTCTCTGAAATGCTGCGTTATATGCTGTACGAATGCAACGAAAAGCTAGTGCCGCTATCAAAAGAAGTGAACTATGTAAAAAATTATTTGGCGCTAGAACAATTGAGGCATGGAGGAAAAATTGAAATCAATTTTGATCTTGAAGGAGAGGTGGATGGACAGATGTTAGCGCCGCTGCTTTTTGTTCCTTTCCTAGAGAATAGTTTTAAGCATGGAGCTAGTCGTACGATAAAAAATGGTTACGTCAAGGTGGTAATGCGTATTTTAACGAAAAATCAGCTTCAATTTGAGGTTGAAAACAACAAACCAGATACTTTCCCCATGGCGAATCATGAGCTAAAATCAGGAGGTATTGGATTAGCTAACCTTGACAGGAGGTTAAACATACTTTATCCCAACAAACACAACTTAACTATAAAAGATAGCCCAAATGTCTATCGAGTCATACTAGATTTATCACTTTAAAATCAAACAACATGATGAATGTAATTATTATTGAGGACGAACCATTAGCGCAAGAAATTTTGGAAAGTTATATCTCTAAAATGCCAAATTTAAATCTGGTAGCTAAGTGCTCCAATGCTATCGAAGCCAGTGCAACGCTAAAAGAACATGATATTGATCTCATGTTTTTAGATATACAGATGCCTCAGATTACAGGCATTGAATTTCTAAAATCTTTGAACAAGCCTCCTTTGACAATTTTTACCACAGCATTACCCAATCATGCGGTAGAAGGCTTTGAGCTTGATGCAGTTGACTATCTGGTAAAGCCAATTCCATTAGAGAGGTTTATGAAAGCAGTAGGTAAAGCTGAGGATATCCTTCAACGTGGTAGTGCAAGTGTGGTTGGAAATGATGGAGAAGATTTTATCTTTGTGAAGTCGGACAAGAAACTTATAAAAATTAAGTACGACGATATTATCTACATTGAAGGGCTAAAGGATTATGTGATTATTCGCATGGCCAATAGCAAAGTGATAACCCTGCAAACCATGAAAAGTCTTGAAGCAAAACTTCCAGATAATCTATTCAAGCGTATTCACCGTTCTTACATTGTAGCCATTGATAAAATTGATGCGCTGGTCGGTAATAGTATAGAAGTTACTGAAAAGAATGCACCAAAGATTATCCCTGTAGGCAAAAACTATAAAGAGGATATTTTGAAAATTATAAATAGCAAACGCATTTAGTGGAAGAACAAGCCCTACAAATCTTATGTGAAGATTTATTAAAAAAACCAATTGAAAGTATCAGTCCAGTAAGTGGAGGTGATACAAACCTTACTTATCAATTAGAGACAAAAGATTCAAGCTTTTTTTGTAAAATAAACAATTCAGATATTGGTGAGGATCTCTTATTGAAAGAGCAGGATAGTTTAAAAGTTTTATCGAGATACTGCAAAGTGCCAGATATTATTGCATCGGCATCTAAAGTGCTTATACTTTCTTGGATAAATTGTTCAAACAAGACCAAGCGCTTTTGGCAAAATTTAGCTACTGGATTAGCTAGTGTACATAAAATAGGCTCTAACAAATTTGGCTACGATAAAGACAACTATATTGGTGTCTTGCCACAATCCAATTCATTAGAAGATGCTTGGAGTGTATTTTATGTGACTCAAAGATTGGAGCCGCAGTTTAAATTGTCAGTTGACAAAGGCTTGCTGAGTATTCAAGATATTGGCAGCACAGACTTTATGGAGAAGATAGTTGCAGCGGTATGTCCACCGGAGTCTGCTAGCCTTACGCATGGAGATTTATGGAGTGGCAATATTCTATGTGATGGTGATGGGGAGGCATATTTTATTGACCCTTGTATTTCATACTCCCATAGAGAGATGGATATTGCTATGTCTATGAAATTCGGAAAATTTGATCAAGTATTTTATGATACCTACCAAGAGCTACGTCCTTTGCATCCCAAATTTAATGATCGAGTAGACTTGTATCAATTGTATTTTTTACTAGCGCATCTTAATATGTTTGGCATCGGGTATAAAAACGATGTACTCAAAATCATGAAAAGATATTTTTAATGCGAATTTGATACCAGTCAAGTTTACATTCATCTATCGGCATAAATTTTCAAGGTTTTCCTTTTTTGAATTGTACCATTCATCTCGCAGTATACTTAGGATAATACTATCTCTGCGCCCAGTTGGAGATGAACAATTGCTTCTAAGTATACCTTCCTCAGTGCAGCCGATGGCCTTCATCGCTTGAATGGACTTATGATTGGTAGCGTCAGCTCTAAATTCTACTCTTTGCATTTGCATTTCGTCAAAAGCAAAATTGAGCATCAGCAATTTACAGTATCGGTTCAAGCCTGTTCTGTGAAATCGTTTTCCGTACCAGGTATAGCCTAATTGTACTGACTGGTGTACATCTTGATAATCATAGAACCGAGTACTGCCCGCCACTTCTCCAGAGCGCTTATCAAACACTAAAAATGGATAACTATGTCTAGCATTTCGTTTTTCTACTGCTGTTTTCAAATAGGCTTGCATCTTGGATTTGCTAGCAGCACTTTGTAAGCTGTATTGCCAGAGTGCTGGTTCGTTCAATGCATACTCTAAGAAAACGTCGAGATCAGTTTCTTTTAGAGGTGTGAGGCGTGCAATGTCATTCTCAAGGATGTATTCTTTGTTGAAGTCTATCATTTTACTATACGTGTTGATCGAGTAGTATCACATTGCCGTCTGGGTCACTTATCATTAGATTTGCAGGGCCAGTGCTTGTTTCATCTATTGGATTGTCAATCTGAACACCCGCTTCAATAAGCATTCTCTGGATATGTCTAACATCATCGAAGTTTTCCACTTTGTTTGCGTTTTCATCCCATCCCGGATTGAAAGTGAGGATGTTGCCCTCAAACATACCTTGGAATAGTCCAATAATAGCAGACTCGTTTTTAAGAATAAGGTAATTCTTATCCATTTCTCCTGCGAATACTTCAAATCCAAGCTTTTCGTAAAACGCTTTAGAAGTAGATAAGTCCTTTACACTTAGACTTACTGAAAAATTTCCCAATTTCATATTCTTCAAATTTTGCTGTTGAAGTTACGATAATTCATCTAATTAATGACATTATACTTCGGTTCAAAATTGCTTAGAAGGCCTTTGTCCTGTATCTTTGCGGCCTAAATTTGGGAAATAAATGATATCAGCGCAGAACATATTTTTAAAGTTCGGAGATCGAATATTGTTTGATGAAATCAACTTTATCATTAAAGACAATGATAAAGTAGGTCTAGTTGGACGTAATGGTGCTGGTAAATCTACTTTGCTGCGACTTTTAGCCAAAGAACAAAGTCCGGATGGGGGCGTACTTGATTTCCCAAATGGAAGAACTTTGGGATTCTTGACACAAGACATCCCCTTGAGCGCAGATGTAAGCGTAATCGAAGAGTGTCTTTCTGCTTTTTCGGAAATGCAAGAGATCCAAGAGACAATAGAAAAGCTAAATGTCGAAATGACAACTAGGACGGATTACGAGAGTGACAGTTATGCCAAGCTGATCACAAAATTTACAGATTTGTCTGAGCGTTTCAATTTGTTGGGAGGGGAAAACTTTAGAGGGGAAACTGAAAAGGTATTAAAAGGGCTTGGTTTTAAAGAAACTGAATTTGATAAAAGATTGAATCAGCTTTCTGGAGGATGGAGGATGCGTGTAGAACTCGCGAAACTACTTTTGCAAAAACCTGATTATTTATTATTAGATGAGCCTACTAACCACTTAGACATTGAATCCATTCTTTGGTTTGAATCTTTCCTAAAGACATATCCTGGAAGTATCATTCTTATTTCTCACGATAAGCGTTTTTTAGATAATACTACTAACAGAACTATTGAAGTTGAACTTGGAAAATTGTTCGATTACAAGATGCCATACTCCAAGTATCTGACAGAAAGAGCTATTCGTAAAGAACAGCAGATTGCTTCTTTCAAAAATCAACAAAAGAATATCGCGCAGAAAGAACGAATCATCAACAAATTTATGGCAAAAGCCAATAAGACTAAGATGGCTCAATCCATGAAGAAGCAATTGGATAAAATGGAAAGGGTAGAGATAGATGAGGAAGACGCTACGGTGATGAATCTTAGATTTCCACCACCTTCTCGTTGTGGAGAGATCGTGTTTAAAGGAAAAGACATCCATAAATCCTATGGAGCCAATCAAGTGCTCCGAGGCGTAGATATACAAATCGAAAGAGGACAAAGAGTAGCTTTTGTAGGGCAAAATGGACAAGGCAAAACCACTTTGGCAAAGATCATAGTAAAGACTCTAGAAGCGGAAAAGGGAGACTATGATTTAGGGTTTAATGTAGAAGTAGGCTATTATGCGCAAAACCAATCAGATGAACTACCAGGAGATCTTACGCTCTTACAAGTAATGGAGAATAATTCTCCTCCAGAGCAAAGAACAAGATTGAGATCTATCTTGGGTAGTTTTATGTTTAAAGCGGATGATGTAGACAAGAAAGTATCTGTATTGTCAGGAGGAGAGAAAGCACGTTTAGCTTTAGCTGCGATGCTCTTACATCCATTCAATTTGTTAGTGTTAGATGAGCCTACCAATCACTTAGACATACTATCAAAAGATGTACTCAAGCGGGCACTGATGAAGTATGAGGGTACTTTGTTGGTGGTTTCTCATGATAGAGATTTTCTAGATTCTCTCACGAATCTCACATTCGAATTTAAAGATCGAAACATCCATCAACACCTCGGTGATATAAATGAATTCCTCCAAAAGCGTGCAGTGGAGGATATGCGCTTGTTAAGTAAAAAGTCAGAGCTGGATAAAAAGCAAAAGACTTCTGCTAATGGTAAACCAGAAATAAATCATAAAGAGCGAAAGCAACTACAGCGCGACCTACAAAACGCAGAAAAGAAAATTGAAAAAATAGAAAAGGAGATTGCTATTTTGGAAGAGTTAATGGGAGCCGAAGACTTTTATGAAAGTGCGAATAGAGATAAGAAACTAGCTGAGTACGAATCTAAAAAACAGTCTCTATCAAAAGCTATGGCCGCTTGGGAAGATGTTGCTATGAAGATGGACTCTTTGGAGAACTAGTTGAGGGCAATATGCATATATCTCTTCAATAAAATTCGAACTTTGGACATAAACTGTATAGCATTATGAAAGAAGAAAAATTTCTCACCCTTCATCCTCAAGGAAAGAAAGGCGTCAATATTCTTAAAAGACGATACGACCTCATTAGAGCTTACATCCTAAAAGTTATCAAGAAGGAAAAAGAGATCACCTTTCAAGACCTATGTGATAAGGCTGAACATGACCTTGCTAAAACTTTTGATGGAAAAGTCATTTGGTACGTAGTATCCGTTAAGCTCGACTTGGAAGCTAGGAAAATCATAGAACGCATCCCTAAAACTTCACCGCATAAGCTAAAAATGGTAGACTAGATTATAGTCTAGCAACAACTCCCTGCTTCTCCGTCTGCTGATTCTGAGAATGGCATATTGCCACCGCAGCCTTCAAAGATTCCGTAGTGCGTATCCCAAGTGCCATGAAACTCGAAAAATTCTTTAAAGCGAGTGTCATGAAGCATCTTGTAACTATTGCCACATACAGTAATCATTTTGCCTTTGGGGAAGTAGTGATGATCATCCAAGGTTAATCCAAAAGGCTCCTCAGGAACACCACCTTTATAAACTACCGCTTGACCATAATCTTCACAATCAGATTCTAATCCGTCTATCTTCATTAGTCGGTAGGTAACAGAATAAAAATTGATGTCACCGATTATCTCTTGAAGTTCTTCGTTTTCAACAGTGATGACAGCATCAGAAACGGCTCTTGGATCTGTAAATCCTGCCTTCTTAGCAAAATTTAAAAAGTCGTTCCAGTATAAAGCACCACTCAAGCATTCTCCCCAGAGCACTTTATTCTTTTGTAAGTCCATTGGGATTCTGCGATCACTATACACGTCAGAGAAATACATTTCCCCTCCAGGCTTCAATAGCTTGAAAGCATCATTAAGTACCTTTTGTTTATCGGCTGCAAGATTGAGTACACAGTTAGAAATGATGATGTCAAAAGATCCTTCTTCTAAATCTAACTGGTCTAAAGTCTCTATATTTCCTTTGATGAATTCAACGTTAGATTTTTTGTATCCAAATGCTTCACGGTGATATTCTATATTATCATTGGCAACATCTATCTGCTCTTGAGTCATATCCACTCCAACTACATGCCCAGTTTCGCCCACTAAATAACCTGCGATGTAACAATCTCTACCACTACCAGAACCAAGGTCAAGAATTCTCATTCCTTTGATTGCAGAAGGTATTGTCAGTCCACAACCATAGTACTTCGCTTGTACTTCGTCAGAAACCAACTTAAGTGCTTCTAAGATATGCTTTGGTGGTTTACTTATCGTGCAACAGGCATTGGTTTGAAGGTCTTCAGATGATTGAAGTGTCTCTCCGTAATATTCTTTTACCTCTTCGTGAATCGCATTCATCGTACTGTATTTTATATTTTAATTGATCGTCTATTTGATTAACAAATCAAACGCTAAAAGTATGCTAAAAAATGCTTTAAAACATGTTTTATTATATACCAATACAAAGGTACATAGGTTTTAACTATTGGGCTTATTTGTCATATGAAAAGAGTAAAATCAGTCATAAAACATTGGCTTTAAGTAATTTAAAATACAATTCCATAACATTTATAGGCTCTTTAGCGTAAAACCCATTACAATCCATAACTTGTTGAAAATCAACAAGTTTGTTTGTTTTTTGATTCGAGACCAATAAAATTACCAGATAAAACTAATGTTTTCTGATTCTATCATAGTAAGAGATTTTCTGGACAATTTCAGTCTATTGGCTAGAATCCAAGATGATATCAACAATGATTATGATCTCATGCTTAGTCAATTAAGTATTCAGAAGGAATCAAAAGTTCGTCTCATCGGGAATCCAATTTTAAAATTTCAATCAAATTTAGTGGAGTTAAATTACTCATTAAGAATCCATGTGCTCAACTGTAATGTATATCGGAGTTTGATTTATGACAATGTGTATGTGGACAATATGCTAATCTTGCAGTTAAGAAGCTTGCAAGAAACGACCTACGACATAAAACAAAAGTACCGCTCGATTAAGATCAATATAGATTTGATGAGAGAAGCAAAAAATATGGTTGTATAGTTAGTGCTCAGATGAGCATGATTAGATTATGTTCAATTTAAGAATCATTCCCCATTCTACATAAGATAAATGCGACTCACGGAACGTGACCAAGCGCGTCGGCTGGAAGGCGCAAGGACAAGTGGTAGAAGCGGTTCCGACTTTTCGTCGGAAGTAGCGGATGACACGGTCCCGAGTGAGACCGAAATGCGACGATGACAATCGGAGCAATGGAAGGTCGAAATGATGGGATGGCCCCACATAGACATTCACATCAAACTATTTATTAACCCAGTCGATTCCTTTATCTAACATCGTAAGCGTCTCCTTGTATGGAGATTGATGCGCTAGCTCCGCATTATACTCCCAATGCGCAACTGGAGGCAGGCTCATGAGTATAGACTCGGTGCGTCCATTAGTGTGCAATCCAAACTTGGTGCCGCGATCCCAGACCAAGTTAAATTCTGTGTATCTACCTCGGCGCAGCATCTGCCAAGCAAAGTCATCGGCTTGCGCTTCTTTCTCAAAATTGGAGGTGAACAATGGTAAATAAGCTGGGCAAAAAGTGCTACCCACGTCTTGTACAAAAGACCATCTAGAAGCCTTGTCAAAGCCATCTTCATGGCTCAATCGATCAAAGAAAATGCCACCCACACCGCGAGTTTCTTGACGATGTGGCAGGTAAAAATAGTCGTCGGCCCATGCCTTAAACTTTGGGTAATAATCCGCATGATGTAAATCGCAAGTTGCCTTTAGTTTATTATGAAAAGCCTTCGCTTCATGAGGGACGATAATGTGCGGTGTGAGATCTATGCCACCACCAAACCACCAAGTCGTATTATCCATCTCGAAGTAACGTACATTCATGTGTATGATCGGTACCCATGGATTGGCGGGATGGAGCACGATGCTTACACCCGTGGCATAAAACTGATCTCCTTTGATGCCAAGACTTTTTTCTGCTTGTGGAGGGAGCGCTCCTGCAACTTCAGAAAAATTGACGCCACCTCTAGCAATGTGATTTCCTTTGATCACACGCGTGCGACCTCCTCCGCCATCTGGTCGTTGCCAGTTGTCTTCCACAAAGTGATGGCCTTTGTCCGCTTGTTCTAATTGCTGACAAATGTCATCTTGAAGGCCTTTGAACCATGCTGCTATATCTTCTTTTACTATCAATCTTATAATTTTGCTTTTGCAGCAGCAGTTACTTTCTTAGCGTTGCCTACAAAAATATCTTCATCAATAATGATGACTGGTCGCTTCAGAAACGTATATTCTTCGAGTATATATTTTCTGTAATCCTTCTCGCTTAGTTTCATTTCATGCAATCCCATGGATCTATATTTCATGGCTCTTCTGCTAAATAGGGCTTCATAGGAGCCCGCCATCTTTTTCATTTCATCCACTTGTGCTGCCGTTATTTTTTCTTCTTTGATGTTTTGCATCTCAAAACCATCACCTCCGTTGAGTTCTTTGATGATACGCTGACAGGTATTGCAATTCGCTAAATGAAATATTTTTCTCATTTAAGTTCGTTTTCTGCGAAAATAGGGTAATCTTGGACTTAAATAATCATTGATGAGTCAAAATATTTTAAGTCCCTCTGAATTGATCATCAATCCTGATGGTTCAATTTATCATTTGCATTTGCAGCCAGGAGATTTAGCAGAAACTATTATTACAGTCGGAGATCAGGATAGAGTCGCAGCGGTGAGTAAGCATTTTGATAAAATCGAACTCAAAAAACAAAACAGGGAATTCACAACACATACTGGATATATCGGATCTAAGAGACTATCTGTGATAAGTACAGGGATAGGAACTGATAATGTAGATATCGTCTTCAACGAGATAGATGCATTGTTTAACATAGATATTGAATCGCGTCAAATAAAAAAGGACTTAACTTCTTTGTCTTTTATAAGAATAGGTACATCAGGATGTATGCAAGAAGATATACCGCTGGATAGTTTTTTGTTCTCAGCATTCTCAGTGGGACTAGATAATTTATTTAGCTTTTATGAATCCGATACAGACCAATCCGTTATACGAATACAGACGGATTTTCAAGATTTTTGTGATCGCTCTGGTACGCCTAGATATGCTACTGTGTGGCATAAGGGAGATGAAGCATTAATCAAGCAACTAAAAGAGGACGCTGATTTTACAGGAACTACACTTACCTGTCCGGGCTTCTATGGCCCTCAGGGGCGGCAATTGCGTATAAGATCCAAATTGAAACCATTCATAACTGGCTTATCACATTTTGAAAGTGGATCTCAACGTTTTACAAACTTTGAAATGGAGACTTCGGGGATTTATGGAATGTCCCATCTGCTTGGGCATAAAGCGGTGTCTTGCAATGCTTTATTAGCTAATAGGATCAATGGTACTTTTAGCCAACAAGCTACAAAGACGGTTGAAAAGTTAATTGAACAGGTACTCGGTAAACTGGCCTAAGCACTAATCACACACCAAGCTGATAGCTGGTACTTGGATTCTGTTAGATTCATTTCCAGCCCTATCTTTGATAAAGATGTCATAAATCACTTCTTGCTCAATAAGCGGATTGCTGGGAGTGCAAGGAATTTGACCTGTGTCATATATGCAGCAGGAGGCAAAAATGGGAAAGGCAATGGTGCCACTGATAGCACTGCTAACCCCCTCGATAGGGATTTCTACAAAACGGAATTGTATGTCTACTTGATTCGTGCGTGTATCTATAATAAAAATCGATAAAGAGTCGCCACCTAGGTCTCCATCTCCATCTTCAAAATATATAGTAGTCAAGGTAGAATCTTGAAAGCCTGGGCTAGCTTGAGCCATTGTATTTTTTGTAATACTTCGAAATTCGATTCTAGGAACGATGTCGAATGTAGGCTCTTGGAGACAGCTATTAAATAAGCATATGCAAGCTGCGATGAATAGTATATATTTGTGCATAAATTTCTTATTTCTAGTATAACGCAATATCGGTAAATTTTATTGATTGTTATAGATAACTATTTTTCTACTGGATACTATGTCATCAAAGCATTTTAAAAGTCGAGTAAATCAACTTTATGTTGATCAAGTTGCTTTTGATACTGTTGCACTTGAGATATTTAAGTATCAGGCTAAAGAAAATAAGGTCTATAAAAAATACCTATCTCTTTTAAATATTATACCAGATAAAATCGACAAGGTTTCTGATATACCTTGTCTTCCCATATCTTTTTTTAAGAATATGGACTTAAGAGCGGGTGATTGGAATCCAGCAATGAAATTTTCTTCTAGTGGAACAGGTGGCATACGTAGTGAGCATCCTGTCTGCAATCCACAATACTACTTAGAGAACACTGTAGCTGGATTTCAGCATTTTTTTGATAGGGTAGAAGACTATTGTTTTCTTGCCTTGCTGCCTAGTTACTTGGAAAGGGAAGGTTCGTCACTGGTGTATATGTTGGAGCACTTTATAAAGAAGAGCGATTATCCGCAAAGTGGTTTTTACTTAAATCAATTTGAAAAATTGCGATCCACCTTACAAGACTGTCAAGAGAAAGGTATACCCACCATACTTTTTGGAGTGCCCTTTGGTTTATTAGATTTTGGTGAATGGAATACAATAGATTTATCTGACATTATTATTTTTGAAACCGGAGGTATGAAAGGGCGACGAGAAGAAATAACCAAATCGGAATTATATTCTTTGCTCGATAAATACTTTCAGCCAAAAGCTATTTATTCAGAATACGGAATGACTGAAATGTTTTCGCAGGCATATTCATTAGAGCCAGGGATTTTCAAGCCTTCGCCTAGTATGGATATAAAAATACGGGAAATAAATGATCCTTTCCATATTTTAAAAAAGGGCCGTTTAGGTGCTATAAATGTTATTGATTTAGCTAATTTTGATACGATCAGTTTTATTGCTACTGATGATCTTGGCAGAAAACATAAAAATGGAAATTTTGAAGTATTGGGAAGACTTGACAATTCTGATCTTCGAGGTTGCAATCTCCTTATCCAAGAAATTTGACTAAATGAAAAAGAAAAAACAAAGTAAAAAAAGCCCCAAAACACGTATTGAATGGATCAAGAAAACCAAATACACCATAGGGGCTTTATTCTTTGTTTTTGGATTTTTACTTTATGCCAATACACTAAAACATGATTACACTTTAGATGATTTTTCGGTAATCAAAGAGAACTATGTTACTAAGCAGGGTCTAGCAGGTATACCTACTGCATGGAAAGAACATTATAGATTTGGTTATTGGAATAGTAAGGCATCCTTGTACCGCCCTTTAACGCTGACTACTTTTAATATAGACTGGGCTATTGCACCCGACGATCCGCACTATGCCCATTTGATCAACGTTTTGCTGTATGGACTCACTGGCTTGATTTTATTTTTTGCACTCACCTATGTTTTTAAAGATTATAATAAGTGGATTCCCATTATAGCAACCGCTTTATTTTTATCGCATCCTGTTCATGTAGAGTGTGTTGCTAATATCAAAGGTAGGGATGAGATCCTTGGATTTTTATTTTTAGCGAGTTCCATTATTGCATTTTGGAAGTACCTAGATGGGAAAAATATACCATGGTTGTTTGCTACAGCTATATGTTTTATGCTAGCGCTATTTTCAAAAGAGTCAAGCATAACTTTTGTGGTCATACTTCCTTTAATGGCATATGTGTTCAGAAAGGATGAGTTGAAAAATTATTTAATGCCCGTTGCTGTACTATTAGTGCCTGCATTAATCTTTTTGATCATGCGCTATAATGTAGTAGGTGGCTTTGGAGTAGGTAATCCAGATGTATTAGACAATGCTTTGATGGCTTCACCCAATTCACTTCACGCTATAGCTTCTGCGATATCTGTTTTAGGGATATATCTTTTCAAAATGATACTGCCATTTCAGATGGTACATGAGATGGGCTATTCCGAATTTACCCCTGAAGGTTTAAGCGATTGGAAATTCTATTTGTCATTTTTGGTGTACGCTGGTTTGGGTGTGTTTGCACTAACTCAAATAAAGAAAAAGAATATAGCAGCATTTGGAATTTTGTTTTTCCTCTTAAGTATTTCTCTCCTTTCGAATATTTTTATCACGATTGGGGTGCACTATGCAGAGCGTCTATTATACTATCCATTACTTGGCTTTTGTATTGCTGCTATCTACGGATTATTTAGCTTGTTCAAAGTACCTTTAAAATCAACAGAGTCTCTTAAGGTAAACTTTCAAAAAAGCAAAATACCAATAATCATTTTTGGTGCTTATATACTTGCTTGTTCAGTCCTCACAGTACTTAGAAATCCAGTTTGGGAAAACAGTTACACCTTATACAAAGCGGACATCCTTAAGTCTCCGTCGAGTGCTAAGTTGAATTATCATTACGGTCTGGAGTTAGCTAAAAAAGGATTAGACAATAAGTCGACAAGTGATAAGCAGTTTTTATCAGCTGCTAAGGCACAGTTTGAAAAAGCACTTTCTATTCATCCCAATTATGCAGATGCGCATTCTCAATTAGGATTGGCACATTATCGAGATGGAGCAAAACAAAAAGCAATGCACTCTTACGAAAGAAGTCTGCAACTGAATAAAAACAATGCTAAGGTTTACTCCAATATGGGAATTATTTATTTTGAAGCGAAACAATTAGACAAGGCAGAGGAGGTATATCGAAAGGCGGTAAAGATTGACCCAAAGTTTGTTGACGCACTACGTAATCTTGGTTCTGTGTTGGCTATGAAGGGGAATTTTCCTGAGTCTATCAAACATTTTGAAAACGCCATTAAATATAATCCAGACGATGCCACGCTTCATCTTTATCTAGGGCAAGCGACCAGAGATGGTGGTAATCCTGCACAAGCCAAGCAACATTTTGATCGTGCCTACCAGCTAAATCCAGCATTAAGAAAGTAAAGGCATGGATTCAAAAGAACTGATCAAAAATTGGAAGAATAAACGGAGCGCACAGAAGAAACCTATCCGCAAATTTGTAAAAGGCCT
>CALIEI010000023.1 GCA_938022165.1 uncultured Saprospiraceae bacterium
ATAACCTCCGTAACTGGCTCCGTAGATAGCAATGCGCGATGCATCTGCATAGCCCTGATCAATGATCCACTGCACCCCATCGCTGATGTCGTCTTGCATCGTCTTGCCCCATTGCTTGAAGCTCAGCTCCCAAAAGTGTCTACCGTATCCTACGCTACCTCGAAAATTCATCCGCAATGCGCCGTATCCCTGTGAAGCGAGCAACTGCACCTCGGGGTTGTACCCCCAATTGTCCCGAGCCCAAGGACCTCCATGTGGATTGATGACAAATGGAACGGGCTTGCCTGCTTGATAATTTTTAGGCAAAGTCAGATAACCATATATCGTCACTCCATCTCTACTTTGGTATTGGATGGATTGCATCGGGGACATGTCAGACTCGTCAATCCAAGGACTGACATCGGCTATCTTGCGCAGCACACCTGTATCTACTTCATAATAGTAGTAAGCCCCTAGTGAGCAATCGCTATAAGTGCGTACTATATACTTTGATTCGTCTCGACTGGCGGAGCTCAACATGATCTCATAGCCAGGTAGTTTGGCAATAAGTGCTTTTTGTAACGCCTCTCTCTGACTGTCTAGAAAGTGAGTTTGCTTTTTGTCAGTGACATAGTTTATGGCGGTAGGTACTTTGCGTAGCTTTGAGTAAGACATAGAAGAGACATCGACTAAGTCGTGTGCAAAAATTACTTCGCCAGTTTCTTTGCCCGTTTTCATGTCGAATTTGGTAATGACGTTTTTGTCTCTACCAAGATTAGAACTGACATAAACGAGGTGCTCGTTTTCGAAATCAAAGAATAGTGGATTCACACTTTCTTTGAAATTTGTAGTCAAGATATCTGTGAAGTCTTGGCTCTCATCGTCTCGGTACATCAAGACACTATTGGTGCCATCTTGGACACGAGTAGCTACTCGGAGCTGACCTTGATGATCTGTCATCCAATCACTAATAGCCTCCATGGGGTTTTCGTTTTTGGCCAGTTGATGTATCTCTCCGGTCTGGATGTTTATCCGGTAAGGCTCAAAAAGTACTGGGCTGTTTTTGTTCATACCGATGATCAAATGATTAGGATCGTCATAAAGACTATCAATCATTTGTATTCTCACTTTTTCATAAGGAGTAAGTTCCAGCAGGTTGTCTCCGTTTGCATCTACAGCAAATAGGGAAAAGTTTTCGTCGCCACCACTGTCTTTAATATATATGATGCGATTATTGCTTTTCCACATGTAGCCCGCGATATCTCGATCTTTTTCGAAGGTTAGTTGAGTTGCTTCTCCTCCATCTATTGCTTCGACAAAGATGTTCTGTCTACGTTCATATGGTGCCTGATAGGAAAGATGTGTACCACCGGGAGATATTTGATAAGCAGATTGCTCTGGTTTGCGAAAAAAATCTTCAACACTATATTTACTTGATTTTGGGGCTAAACTGATGAGTTTGTCTATTTCTGCTTGAATAGAAGGTAGACTGGTATTGCCGGGAAGTGATTCTGACATCTTTATTGCGTTAAAATTTATATAATATTTGCCTTATGAGGCAGTGAAAGTCTAATATATGGTTAATAATTGCATGACAATTAGTACATTGTACACTTAAATGATACGATGACCCGTTTTGTCGTTGAACTAATATGCAAAGATATTATAATTTGATTTCATATCTTTGGTGAAATATATACCCTTGAAAAAATTAAAATTAATCCTCTTTTTATTCGCTTTTTGGAGCCTTAGCTCTTTGTCTGCGATGAATCACCATACATATCAAGTGGAAGGGGATACTATTCTTCCGCCTGTATTCTTGATTGGGGAATTCGAAAATCAATACAATGAATTGATCACTGACTACGAGACACTCTTGTTTACAGTTTGTGATTTTGATATGGATGTGGCATTCTCTAAGTGGCAATCCATGCTCAAAGAGATGGATTCTTTCGCTAAAGCGAATAACCTTGATTTAGATGGTGTGAAAGTTTGGTTGAATGTATTCCTCAAGCCTAATGGTGAAATCACACATCTAGCATATTATCTCAAGCCAATGTCCAAAAATATTGAAACATTAGAATTGAGCGCATTCTTCAAGGAATTTATCAAGGATTATCGTTTCCCTTTATTGGCACAAGGAAACTACTCTCATTATGGAACGGCTTCTTTTCCGGTACATCCTATTAGAAATAATAAAAGTGTAAATTCAGATGGTGGCGCACAAATATCTAGCGGCCAATATAAATAGGCTTTCCAGTTTTTTCATATTTGTTCTTATAAGCTTGTTTTTGTCTTGCGATACACAAGATACTTTGGATCTTACCTTTGTTGAAGTGCAAGGGCAGCAAGATTTTTCTATAGATAAAATTCAATTTATTGATGACAATAGGGCTTATGCTGTTGGGGGTGACCTATGGCAATTTGGAATAGCCCAATTTACCTCAGACGGTGGAGACTCTTGGTCTTTAGATACGATCAGTTTCAAAACAGTAAGGGACTTTGATTTTGATAGAGGCAGTATTTATGCAGCAGGGTATAGAGGATATTATATCTCTACTGATACATCAATTAATGACTGGAATCTGCAGCGACCAGACGATAGAGAGAATATCCATGGTATAGTACATCAAGAAGAAGTATACACCGCAGTTGGCGGGATCTCTTTTCAGCACGGATTCATCAAGCAGCTAGATAAAGATCAGCAAGTAATATCCATCTGGGATACACCCGGTGAAATGACTGCCATAATAAAAACTGCAGATCAAACTTTGCATGCAGTAGGCTATGGGCAAATCTATCGCTCATTGGACAATGGACAAAATTGGTTGGCTAATGCTCAAGAAGGAGACAACTACCAAGATGTTTATTTCCTTTCTAATAATATCGGCTGGATAGTCGGCCAAGCAGGTAGCATCTTAAAAACTGAAGATGCAGGAAATACCTGGCAAGAATTAAGAAAGCCACAAGCGCATGGCAAGGCAAATCTCCTTAATATTCATTTTGCAAATGAAGACCTAGGTGTTTTAGTAGGAGAAGAAGGTATAGTTTGGACTTCAAATGATGGAGGTCAAACATGGTCTGTAGTAGAAAGCCTCCCGGCGTATAACTATACCAGTGTTTTTGTCAAGGATGATGTAGCGTGGTTGGGCTCTGAAGAAGGGCATTTGCTAAAGATGTTTTTTTGAGCAATTATAAGTCAGCAAGAGCATGTCAGCAAGAGTTTTGAGTAGAGAGCAAGAGCGAAGAGTTGAGTGTTGAAAGTAAAAGAACACGAGAGAAATGAATTTATAATTTATCACTCATAATTCATAATTAAATTTCATAATTCATCACTCACAATTCATAATTCAAAAAAAAGGGGCCTCCTAATTAAAGTAGCCCCCTCTTTACTTTTTTAACTTAAGTGCTTATTTGTAAACACTAGATTTCTTAAACTTTTTACATAAAAGGTAGTAGAAAATAGCCCGATACTTATTTCTATTACTTTTACCCATGGTAGCACAAACTTCCTTGATAGCGTCGTCCAATTTTGGAGTA
>CALIEI010000024.1 GCA_938022165.1 uncultured Saprospiraceae bacterium
ACCTAAAATGGATCGGGCATTGAGCCCGCTTCCATTTTATGCACAGCAGAACCTTCAGGTTCAAATTTGTCCGATTGTCTAACTGATTGTATATTTAATTAACCGCAAAAGCGGTCAACGCTAATCAGGGAAGTACAGTGAAAGAAAAACTAAATTTACATTTGCGGTTTATAATTTTACATTTTGCAGTTTTGCGATTTTGTTAAAGAGAACTGGCTTAGTTTCCAGCATCAAACAGAATTGTTTAACAAACTTCTCTAACGCTGGCGAAACCACCTAAGTGCACCTTAGCTCTTCATGCGTGTACGAGACACCTTAGTTTTTTTCTTAGGCGCCTGGTACTCCTTAGAGATGCTTAGATGAACTTAGGTGTTTTCCCGAGACAGCTTTTCATCTCTGACGAGTACTTAACCACCTTAAAGCACCTTAGCTCTTCATGCGTGTACGAGACATCTTAGCTTTTTTCTTAGGTGCCTGGTACTCTTTAGAGATGCTTAGATGAACTTAGGTGTTTTACCAAATCGCTTTGGGCACAAATAATTTAAATGGATAGCATTAGTACATTAGTAAATCACACTTTACGATTTAAAATTTTACATTTTGCGGTTTTGCGGTTTTGCGGTTTAGTTAAAGAGAACTGGCTCACGCTTCAGCATCAAACAGAATTGTTTAACAAACTTCTCTAACGCTGGCGAAACCACCTAAGTGCACCTTAGCTCTTCTTCCTAGTACAAGACACCTTAGCTTTTTTCTTAGGTGCCTGGTACTCCTTAGAGATGCTTAGATGAACTTAGGTGTTTTACTGAGACAGCTTTGCATCTCTGACGAGTACTTAACCACCTTAAAGCACCTTAGCTCATCTTACCCACCTTTGTGAGTTGGACAAGCTTGTACTAGACACCTTAGTTTTTTTAGGTTCCTCATCTCTGCAAGTCGGATAAACTTATATATTTTTGAGATACTTAAGATACCTTAGAGAGGCTAAGCTGATTCGGTTTACCACTGTAGGCATCGAAGGCATCGCTCATTTGTTCGAGGCACCGTAGAAATTTACAGATTGTTTGTATTCAATGCAAAGCTAAATTTAAATTTTGCGGTTTAGTTAAAGGTTGCTGGTTCAAGCGCTAAAATCTCTCGCACTGCTGCGTCATACACCTCGTATGTTTTTGCCTTTTTTATTTTCTTTATCACTTTGGTAGGATTTGGGAAAAGCGTAGCGAAATATTCCCAATAGCTCAGCATTTTTCTTATGACTGCTTTTTCGCCCGTTAGTTTTAATTCTGCGGCAGTGAAAAGTGTGTCAATGTATTTACTGAAGACTTCTATTTTATCCTCAGGGTAAGTAGTCGTTTCCCTTTTGATCATGGATGGCAAGAAGGGGTCTGCGATCAAGCCGCGCCCCAGCATCCAATGATCTATACTTGGGAATCGATCCGCCAGTTCATTGAATACATCTACCGAGGTGATGTCGCCATTGTAATACAGTTTCTGATCACAGTGATCTATACATCTCTGAAACCCATTTAAGTCAACTCCACCTTTATACAGTTGTGCTCCTATTCGCGCATGGATACCTATATTCTTTATGGGGTACTTTGCCAGGACTGGAAAAACGTCTAATATCTCTCGATTGTGCGCATAGCCCATCCTCATTTTCATAGAGACAATGATGTCTGTTTGAGCATGAACCTTATCCAGTATCTGATCTATCTTTTCTGGTTTGGCTATGAGTCCTGATCCAAGGCCCTTGTTTGTGACCATCGGATAAGGACAGCCCAAATTCCAGTTGAGTTCTTTGTAGCCAAGGGATTGTACATACTTAGCAGCGAAGATAAACTGGTCTGCATCACAAGTCATTACTTGGGGAATCACGGTTAAGGTAGTATTGTTCTTAGGCTTCAGGTCTCTTTGGTATACGGGCTTGATTTCCATCTTTCCACCGAAGCGGATGTAGGGTGCATAGAAAATATCTATCCCCGTGAAAAACTTCTGAAAGGCATTGCGGAAGTGAAAATCTGTAAATCCCTGTAAGGGTGATGATATTAGTTTGTGATTCATCTGGTGTAAAGATAATGGAGAGAAGGTAAATGCGAAATGTAAAACAGAAAAACGCTAAATGTAAAATGTAAAAGTTAATGCAAAGCTGATTCAGGAAAACACCTTAGATACCTTAGCCAATCTATCATGTACAAGTCACCTAAGAAAAACTAAGGTCCCTAGTACAAGCTTGTTCAACTCACAGAGGTGGGTAAGCTTAGATGAACTTAGGTGTTTATAAAATAATGTTTGCAAATAGGTAATTGCTCTAATTTAATTTATGTATTTAAATAAGAGTTGGCTGATGGCTTTTCTTAACGCTTACGAAACTAAATTCCCGTCTGAATGGCGCAGCTAAACAGGTTTAAAGGTCGAAAATTATTCTAGCTTATCACCATTGCATATATTGATTATATATTTACTTTTTATCTTGATATCTTACTACCAAACCTTAAGTTTATAATCATTGTAAACAGAAAGTATATATTTACACTATTAAAAAATAAAACGATAACTTAGAAGTAATTACTTTAATTAAATGAAAAAAATCTTATTCATCATTGGCTTATGTGCCATTTATTCTTGTTCATTTAAACTAAGTGATGAAACAACTATTTCTCCAAAAGAAATCTGTGAATGTTATAATGCCGCAGATGAGATGAATGCGAACCAGGCATTGAGTAATTGTATTGTATCTCTTAATGATTTTCTCACTAGACTACTTCGAACTGGATTTGACAAGACAAAAATCCAACAGCTAGGCTCGAAAGGGCTTTCAGAAATTACGACTCATCTTTCAAAATCTTGTGAAAAATATAGACAGTCTACGAATGATAAGTCAAAGGCCAAATTCATATTCAAAGATCAAGAACAAGCGCAGAGTATAATTGAAAATCTAAATGATAATCAAGAGTTATCCGACACTCTTAACATTGCAAAGGCTTATTTAACTATGGGAAAGAACCAAGAAGCGATTAGCCTTTCTGAAGCATATCTATTGAGCCATCCAAAGTCAGACATTGCATATTGGATGAAATCTTTTAGTCATCATCAAGCCGGGCAAATAGAAGAAGCTTCTACCACCATCGACAAGGCTATTGGTTTAATTGAAAATAAAAACATAACTAGTTTTCTAAAATTGTATCGGAATGCATTGAATCCAAAATTGGATTATGCTGAGGATGGAATAAAACTAGAAATTTCTAGATTTTAGTTTATTGAAATAAAAGAGATACAAAGTATAAATTTGATTTAGACATGGATATCATTGAAAGCATCAATAACTTCACTCATCTGGATTATATCGAGTGGACTGCGGTATTCCTAAATCTCATTTTTTTGGTATTGCTCATCAAAGAAAATAAATGGTGCTGGATTTTTGGCATCATTGCTTCTGCGATTAGTATTTACTTGTTTATACAATTTAAACTCTACTCGGAGGCCGTGCTTTATTTCTTTTATGTATTGATTGGCGTATATGGCTGGTACGTGTGGACGGCTAATGAAAAGAAAAAAGAAAACAATACCGAATTTGAGGTGAGCACCTGGTCTTGGGCAAAGCACATTCCTCTCGTATTGGGGGGTATTGTTTTGAGTGTTGGCTTGGGATTATTTTTCAAAACGCAAACGGATGCGGAGCGTACTTATGTAGATTCCACCACTACCATCTTTAGTTTTATTGCTAGCTATATGGAAGCGCACAAAATTTTCTCTGCTTGGATTTTTTGGATCTTGATCAACGGCGTTTCTATTTGGTTATACTATGATCGTGGTTTGATGGTTTATTCATTCCAGATGATCATCTTTTTTATCGTGTCTCTATTCGGGTTTCGGGACTGGGGAAAAAAGAGTGGTGTCAGGCAGTAGTGTAGAACAAGATTCTTATATTTATATAAATCAAAATCTTCTTTATGAAAAATGTACTGTTCTTATCTATATGTTGCTTGATAGGCTTTTCACATCTTCAGGCGCAAGTCGATTCCCTATCGCTTAAAACACCTGAAGGGGTTTGCGCAAAAATGTTAGAATTTATTTCTTTTGAGAAGGGCGAAGAAAAAGATTGGGATGAGTTCAGGAATCTCTTTTTGCCAGATGCGCAAATGATGTCGTTTCGATTTGACTCGGGCGCGCCTATCTCCCGACAAGCCAGAAGTCAAAACATAGAAGAGTTCGTCCGCTACTGGGGACCTAATTATTCTAAGACAGGTTTTGAGGAATACGTCATTGGTTTAGATGTCAAGGAGTTCAATGGCATTGCGACAGTGTTTCAGAGTTTTTATTGCAAGTCTCTAGATGGTTCTTATGAAGCTCGTGGTGTCAACACCTACCAAGTTGTTTTTCTAAATGATCGTTGGTGGATTGCGAGTTCTATGTTTACCAATGAAACGGAAGGGGTGAAATTGCCGGATGAGTTGTTGTTTGAGAGGTATAGGGGGAAGTAGTGGGGATTCTTTTGGTCAATTCTAATTTTTAGTTTTGACATGTTCCTATGCTAATATATAATTCCGATCCTGAGTTACAGGTAAAACCTGAATCAAGCAATATTGAATTCCCTGCTTTATATTCTACTGAAGAATTATTTGATATTGCTGAGGTAGAAATAATAGTTTCTAATGCAGAAATTTCAGAGGAAGAATTACTTTCAGTCGTATTGACATCAATATGATTTTGACATGTAGCCGTGATAATGGTAAGTCGTAATCCTTGACCACCTCCTTCTAAATTTTTAATTTCCAATGCATAGCTCTTAGGCGTAAATCCTTCAAAAATAACATTATCAAAAACACCTAAACTGTTGTTAGAGTAAATGGAATCTGCGACAATTAGGTCGTAGGTGTCTCCAGATTGCGGCGTTACATTTTCAAAATCAATAAGTAAATCTCCATCCAACACAAACGTATTATCATAGCCGTTAATCACAGTATTGGTATCACTTGTTATCTGACTTACTGTTAGCCAATCTGGATCAAATACTTGATTTTGCATAACATGGCTATCTCCCCACCTTATGCGTTCATAATTATTACCTAATAAGTGTTGATATGTAGTATCTATATCTTCATACCATTTAGAGTATGTTTCATTTAGGTTAAATTTTTGCGTTGATGGCGAATCAGTTTCATCTTTCCAAAAACCAGCGACAACATCATAGGTAATAGAATGGTAATCACTAGACATTGTACCAATGTCAGTAAAGACAGTATCGTTATTAGCTATGCCATCATTAATACCTGGAATGTTATCTAAAATTGTCTGAGATAATAAAAGGTGATCTACTCTTAAAGAACTTGGAGCTACATTTACAGCAAATGAATCTACTTTCGCTTCTATTGAGTCAAGTACAGATGATTCTACACCTATTCCAACAGGCAAGTTTAATGCAGGGTTAATTTCAAAATTTCCTGCTGTTGGGTTGACAAATAATTGGTTATTGGTCAGTTTAGTTAGGCCAGTCTGATTGTTAGGTTTGATTTTCCCATCCATTCCAAAATTGTTGACAATATCTGGAGTGCCCCCATCCTCTAAAGTTTGAGAAATTGCCTTATCGATGTCAATCGAAAAAGTCAGGGCATTGGTATGGGAGGCATTATTGTGGCATTTAAAATTAGTAAACAAAGGAAGTATAGTATCTATTCCAGATGACGTTTGTAAAAATAGAGTGTCTCCTTGTTTATCCGTTATTCCATCTGCATTGATTCTCTCAGCGTAAACGCTATTGTGACTAACTTCTAGGTTAGGCGTACTTTTCAGTCTAATATGATCGACAGAACCAAATGCGACTACATTATTTTTTATTCTTGCACTCATCTCCTCATGGATACCATCTGTATCTTTAGGATCATCAATTAAGATAGATTTGCCCTCATCAATAACCATTTCTATAAATCCCTTTTTGGGTACCCAAGAATATATAGTCTGCTCTACATTAAAGATTAGATTCTCATTTATGTCCCATCGATAAACATTAGGTAAATCGTCATCAAAAAATTCTATGCCTTTTTGTTGTCTCATAATACCGTGTCCACCAGACAATGAAGTCACAGCAATGTCTCGGATGATATTGCCTTCTATATCTACATACCTAGCATCGCGAATCTCCACTGCTTTTTGATACCAATCATGGATGTAATTATTTTTAATTGTAATGAATTGGCCATCTAAAAGAATGGCAATACCACCATTTCTCGGAATGGATGTATCTCCCCAAAATGCTCTTGCAACTATACTCCAATAATCAATCTGATCTGTCTCTCCACTTATTTCCAGTCCTTCTAAAACAATATATCTTGAAGTATCAAGAAAATGAAAACCGAATCTATCAACAAACCTAAGTTTAACGCCATATGGGGTCTGAGGTCTAATGGTAACTACAGTAGTGTCTGTTGCAACTGCATCAATTCTTACTCTCTTACCTGTCATATCATAATCCCCATCAATAATCACAACCTCACCACCAATAGTTTCTAATGATTTTACTGCTGAAGCTATATCATTATAAGGACTTGTGATGCTTCCATCTGAAGATATGTTATTAGGCGCATCAGGCTTGACAAAAAGCGTATCCTGAGCACTTAATGTATCCAATAAAATAAAAATACAGGAAGTTAGCAGAAGAAGTAAATTCCGTTTCATGATCTCTCTAGTTAAAGTAATTTTTTATAGTCACGACTATCTTAGGATCACTAAGTAATTTACAAGCATCTTGCCATATTGGTCATACTGAATGCCATTATGGGTTTATTTCCGTCATTTCTAAATATATTTATTTTAGTAATCCATATATGTTTTCTCAGAATGTAGAAGAAGGTGTAGACTGGTCATATCTATTAGGTCTTTGTTTGTTGACTCACATAATATTAAAAAATAGTGAAATTGCGGGCAGGTTTTTAATGTTCTGTTTTGGTTGGGGATGTTTATGAGTCAAGGTCCAGCGATGATGCGACTTGCTACCATTAGAGAGTCTACACATTGTAACGCTTGTTATAATGAGTATCAAAAATTATTAAATTTGTATTATGAAAATTACAAAAGAATTAGTACTCGCCAAATTAAGAGGATTAGAGAATCCTCCCAAACCCAATCAGAATAAAATTTCATTGCCAATCTTAAATAGGATTTGTAAAAAAATGCAGCATAGAATAGAATTTCCTGAAATTTGGATAAGTTCCGAAAATTTGATTGTCGAAGGTCATCATAGGTATATAGCGGCTATTTTAACAGAATACCCTATCAAGATTTTAAATAATTACCCCACACCAACCGTTTTGAACGATTTTGAGTGGAAAATCGTAGAATTAGTAGAAGAAGACTGGGACACTCCTTCCAAAATCAAAATTCTTAATGAAAAAGATGCCAAATACAACAATATGGAACTTTCTCAGATAGAAAGCATTATTGCATAAAAAACTGTATTTTTATTAAATGTTAATACTTTTAGACATAGACGGCGTAATGTTACCTGCTAAATCATGGAGTTCTCCTGAAATCTTAGATGATGGCTTTGCTATGT
The DNA here is from genome assembly GCA_938022165.1 of uncultured Saprospiraceae bacterium. GTDB lineage: Bacteria > Bacteroidota > Bacteroidia > Chitinophagales > Saprospiraceae > JALZVN01. Next base: position 7,547 of record CALIEI010000024.1, read on the forward strand.
TTAATTCTAGGTCAGTAAAAGTGTTAAATGATATTATCGAAAGAAGTAATGCAGATATCTTGCTTACTACATCTCATAAAAGTAGCTATTCGATTAGTAAATGGAAACAGCTTTTTAAAGCCAGGGGGGTACATATTAATAACTTGAATAAATTACCTGACAACTTACATAATTTAAGTAGATGTGAGGAAATTACAAATTGGTTTTCTTCTAACGATAGTCTAGATGATTTTGTAATTATTGACGACGACTCATCATTAAATGGGCTTTCTCCTTATTTGAAAAAGAGACTGGTATTAACAAAACCTTTGATTGGTTTAACAAATGCTCATGTTCAAGAGTCTTTGAACATATTGAATATTCCTTTGGAATTAGCTTAGAATTTTATTCACTATAATATTTGTGGTTACACCTTTGTAATGATTTTTTTATCACAAATACTCATCTTGATACTTATGTTAGATAAGTATTAATAAATTGGTACAAATGCAAGAGATATTGAAAAAAAGGATGTAGTTGTGAAATTTGTACCAATATACAGTTACAACAGATGACAGTCCAAAAGAAAGCTACTTGTAAGAATAAATAGTAAGTCTGCTCCGAAAAGTCACGAAACCATAAAATTACTCTTTTGGCGATATTTTCCATTTTCTCAATCCGCTACTTTCAGGAGCGGACTCAATAGTCTGTTGTAACACTTAATTTATAACGGAGGTCATTTTACGAGATACTTTTTAGTAGTAAGAAATTACTTAGTTCAACTCACTTACCATAACTTCCCATTCATTGCATGGCCCACTACTATTAACTTCTTTATTTCCATAAATAATATACATTTTATTATCCAAAATGCACATTTGATATATAGTGTTTAAACCACTTGAGTTATCTAAGTTCGTCTCTATTTCTTTATAGGTATTGTAATGCGTATCAAATATTCCTATGGTAGATTCCCTATAGAGTAGATACCCATTCTCCGCTCGTTGTTCCATACTAGCTGCTATAAAAATTGTATTTTCAAATTGTTGAACAAACGAAAATTTGGCTGGTAGATCCATTCGAAACGTACCAATATTAAATGGGTCATTCATAGGTATTTCATAAATTGTATTTTCAGCTTCACCAAATGGAGTTTCACTTCCACCAAAGACATACATAGTATCATTTACAATAGTAGCTCTAGCACCAAATCTAGGTTCTAGTAAAGTTTCAAATTCAGTCAATGAATTTGTATTTAAATCCCATTTAAAGATCCTATCTGATTCAACTTGGGTCAAATCCCCTCCAATTATATAGATATCATCATCTAAGATTGCAGTACCAAAACTTGAAAGCCTCTTTCCATGACTAGTGCTAATAGGATCTGCAGTTAGGTTCAGATCATATGTGTTTACAAAACTACCTCCTACTACTACCAATCGATCGTCAACAATATGTATTTGTTTAGTTTTATAATCATCCTGATTAAAAAATATTTCCTTTGTAGTATTTGTAGAAAGATCAATTTTTAAAATTCTTTCTGGCCCTCCAGTACTACCCCAGGGAAAACGCATCAAAATAATTGATATTCAATTGGATATAAGTTATTAACTTTCGACATATAAAAAATCGAGAGTAAAATGGCAGAAGCATCGACTAAAAAGGAAGGAGTGTTACATTTTTTAATTGGCAAATTTGAGGAATGTGACGATATTCGTGAGGAAGGAATGATAAAGTATACCTTATCGGAAATATTATTTTTAATCTTTTGTGCTTTGTTATCAGGCTGTGAGAAATATGAGGACATTATAGATTTTGGAGAGTTTAAACTAGATTGGCTACGCAAGTTTTCATCATACACATATGGTATTCCTAGTCACGACACAATTGGAAGAGTATTAAGTGTTATAAATACGAAGCAATTAGAAAAGGCGCTAACAGAATTTAGTAGCTACGGTATAGAATTATCAAATGGCACTATCATAAACATTGATGGTAAATGGCTAAGTGGAAGTGCAACGATAAAAGAGAAACGGACTAAAGCAAGCAAAGGAGGGAAGTCAGCAATAAATATGGTAAATGTTTACTGTTCTGAACTAGATAGGTGTCTGGCAAGCATGCGAGTATGTAGTAAGAGTGGGGAGAAAAATGCACTTTCAGAAATTTTAAAGTTATTAGATCTAAGTCATTGTTTAATCACTATGGATGCAGGGTATTGCTATAAGGATGTGGCACAAACAATTATAGATTCTGAGGCGGATTACGTAATAGGGCTCAAAGCAAATCAGCCTAAATTATTAGAAGCTGCTAAGGATTTGCTAACAAATAGCCCAGCAACAGAGTCCCACACAGATAATCAAACAGATAGCCATGGAAGGCTAGAACAGAGGTTTTGTAAGGTGATAAATTTCAGTAATTTAGACAAGGAGTATCATGATAAATATAATTCTATATTTGAAGACTGGGCTGGGCTAAAATGCTTAGTTGAGATTACTTGCAAAAAAACTATAAAGGCAACTAAAAAGACTACATCAGAATCAAGATTTTATATTTCCAGCGAAGAACTAATGCCAAAAAAAGCGAATGAAGTAGTAAGGGGGCATTGGCATGTAGAGAATAAATTACATTGGGTATTAGATGTCATAATGGGAGAAGATAGAAGCCGAAAAAGATCCGGTAATTCTGCACAAAATTTATCTATCATTCGAAAAATGGCATTGAATAGATTAAAATCTTTTGAAGATCCTAAAACTAGCATAAGGCGCCGATCAAGAAAGTGCGCTATGGACAATAAGTACTTAGAGAAAGTACTCCAAAATTGATGCGTTTTCCCTGGGGCTGAAGCCCCGGGCTCTTATATTTAGCCCCACCTCTGCAAGTTGGGCAGGCACCTTGTGGCTATTAAATTTTATATGATATACTCAAACTTATATTTTCGTAACAGCCTCGCGATAGGGGTAGTAGCAGGAGCTAGCTTTGCTAGCTAGTCCCGAGCGAGCTTTTCGCGAAGCCGAGGGACCGAGTGAATAGCGAGCTGCGGATGGCCCGGCATATCCTCCGAAGCTTTTTGCGAAGGAGGCTATGCATCGCCCAAATAAAAAAAGCTAAGAAACAATAGCTTTATGATCATATAGGTCTAAAGACTTGTTTTCAAGTGCTGCTTCGAGGAGGCTTGGAAACTGATCAGGAGTGCTGGCAAAGGAGACTACACCCATATTGGTCAGGGTGCGTGCGAGCTCTTTGTCGTAAAATGGTTTGCCCTTGTCATCCAAAGCTATGAGGTTGATCAAACGAACACCCTTGCTCTGCGCTTCTTGGACTTGACTCAATAAAAAGTCCTCCGATGCACCTTCGTATAGATCAGAGATCAAAAACAAAATAGTCTCTTTTGGGCTGGTCATCTTGTCTAATGCAAATCGCATGGCCATCCCGATATCTGTGCCTCCGCCCAACTGCGTCCCGAATAATAATTCTACCGGATCATCTAGCAAATGAGTTAGGTCTACTTGGTTGGTATCGAACACTATCAATCTTGTCTCTATGGTTTGTAGAGAGGCCAATATAGATCCGAAAATGCCCGCATATACGATAGACTCATGCATAGATCCGCTCTGATCGATGAGCAGGTAAATATGCTTGAGTGATTTGCCGCGACGACCATGTTCGATAAAGTGATCTGGGATGATAGCATTAAGGTTGGGTTGATAGTTTTTGAGGTTGGATCGTATGGTTCTATTCCAATCTACGTGCTTGGGGTGTTTTTTGCGGAGCCGTTCTGATCTGCTCAACGCTCCTCTTACAGCAGCGCGGGTAGGATACTTTAGTCGCTCCATGATCTCATCGACTACTTTCTTGACTATAATTCTTGCTGTCTGTTTGGTGCGCTCGGGTAGCAAATGATTTAGTGAAATAATGGTCGCAATGAGGTCTAAGTCAGGCTCGAAAGACTCTAGTAGCTCGGGCTCTAGTAAAAGCTGCTCTAGTCCTATACGCTCTAGGGCGTCTTTTTGCATAAGTTGCACAATGGATTTTGGGAAGTATTTGCGGATATCGCCTAACCATCGATTGACATTGGGCGCTGACTTGCCGAGGCTGCCTTTTCGATCCTCATCATTATATAGGGCTTCCATGACATTATCCATGCCTTGCTCGGTTGAGTTTTCCTCCAAGTCGTTGTCCTGCTTGTCGGTTTTACCGAGTATAAGTCGCCATTTTTTTTGCTTGTCCATAGACAGCTGCTGGTTGGTTTTGTTAATGAGATAGTAGCCTACAATTTAAATCAAAAGTATGTGTTTAAAATGACTTACTTTTGTTGATTGATAATCTCTAAGGTAGAGATATTATAGTTTGAATAGTTCGGTAATTTCGGTGAAATTATAAATCAAAGAAGTATAAGTTCTTGATCATCTGCGACTTAATAGGCATACGATTATCCTAACCTAGTGGTTATCAGAGAATTAAAATTTATTACCGAACCATTGATAGATTGATTAAAACTTAATTTTTGAATAGAAGGAATCCTTCTGGTATTGGTGGTTTGGACTGGGTAAGCTTTTCGCTTTACTTGAGTCTGGTAGTAGTGGGCTGGTTGATGATATATACAGTGGGTTATGGGGATGGATACGAGTACCAGGGTTTGGACTTTGTGCTTAAAACTTCTGCTGGGAAGCAAGCTTTAATGATAGGTATTTCCTTGATTATCTTTTTTCTAATTACAGTCATAGAATGGAAATTTTGGCGAACGGTCGCTTTTATCATTTTTATAGCTACTATTATATCACTAGTCTTAGTTTTATTATTCGGTAACACTATAAAAGGAGCTACTTCTTGGTTTCATTTGCCTGGCGGGTTTTCTTTGCAGCCTTCTGAGTTTGCCAAGTTTGGGACGGCACTAGCGCTGTCTGCTTTTTTAAGTTCTTACTCTTCAGATCTTTCGCATTTTAAAACAAGGATTAGTGCTATGGGTATTTTTTGTTTGCCTATCGTATTGATATTGCTTCAGCCTGACGCAGGGTCTGCATTGATATTTTTATCCTTTTTTATAGTCTTGTTTAGAGAGGGAATGCCATTGCCGCCTTATGTCATTGGCTGTGTCCTTTTTGGTTTGTTTCTGAGTACGCTAGTGTTAGGAATAAACTATACCATCTTGGGTGTCTTGACCATCTTGTTATTCTTTTTGGTTTCGAATATAAGAACTGTAAACTTATACTACTTCGTAGCACTTATATTATGGTTAGCTGCTATGGTGGTTTGTTTGCAATTCGATTATGAACTGTATGGATTTGGTGTTTCGATATTATTGTTGATCGGTCTATGTGTTTACCACTGGTTGAATAGGCAACCGAAACTCGGTATCATCAGTCTATCGGGCGGATTGATCGCCATTGGTATCATACTTTCGGTTAATTATGGATTCAACAATATTCTTAAGCCTCATCAACAGGACAGATTAAACGTGTGGTTGAATCCTTCGAAGTGTGATCCGCAAGGCTCTCTTTACAATGTGTTGCAATCTAAGTTGGCGATCGGTTCTGGTGGTTTTCAAGGAAAAGGATTTTTGGAAGGAACCTTGACCAAGTTAAACTTTGTGCCTGAGCAGTCAACTGATTTTATTTTTTGCACTATTGGTGAAGAGCAGGGTTTTATAGGAAGTCTCGCTATTATTCTGTTGTATACATTTTTTATTTTTCGTTTGACTATATTGGCGGAGCGTCAAAGAAATGATTTTTCTCGCATGTATATTTATTGTATTGCGGGTATTTTGTTTGTTCATTTTTTCATCAATATAGGAATGACAATGGGGCTAGTGCCTATTATCGGGATACCGCTTCCTTTTATTAGTTATGGTGGTTCTTCACTTTTAGCATTTAGTGTAATGGTAGCAGTAGCCATGAAACTAGATAGTCATAGATACTCTATCTAAATTATTGTATAATAAAGCAAGATATGCTCACATTTGATATAGCACATAGCGATACACATTCTCAAGCAAGAGCTGGAGAAGTAAGCACCGATCATGGCACCTTTAAAACTCCGATTTTTATGCCGGTGGGGACTATCGGAACGGTAAAGGGCGTGCATCAGCATGAGCTAGTAGAAGATATTAAAGCGCAAATCATATTAGGTAATACCTATCATCTATATCTGCGCCCGGGAATAGATATTCTAGAAAAAGCTGGAGGCTTACACAAGTTTATCAATTGGGATAGACCCATGTTGACTGACAGTGGAGGATATCAAGTTTATTCCTTAGGAGAAATAAGAAAAATAAAACCTGAGGGAGTCACTTTTAGATCGCATATAGATGGAGCAAAATTGTTTTTCTCTCCTGAGATTGCCATTGACATCCAAAGGTCTATAGGGGGCGACATTATTATGGCTTTTGATGAATGTACGCCGTACCCTTGTGATTATCAATACGCCAAAAACTCTTTGAAGCTAACTCACAAGTGGCTGCAAAGATGTTGCGATCATTTTGATCAAACGCAGCCTAAGTATGATTACAATCAGACTTTGATTCCAATTGTACAAGGTTCTACCTATGTAGATTTGAGAAAAGAGTCTGCTAAGGTGATTGCCGATTTTGGTAGGCCTGCAAACGCTATTGGAGGGCTTTCGGTAGGCGAGCCGGCTCCGGAAATGTATGCTATGACTGATGTTGTATGCAACGAATTGCCCAAGGAAAAGCCACGTTATCTCATGGGCGTTGGTACGCCAATGAATATATTGGAATGCATTGCTTTGGGTATTGACATGTTTGACTGTGTATTACCCAGTCGAAATGCAAGACATGGGCTACTTTACACAGCTGAGGGAATGATCAATATAAAAAATGCGAAGTGGAAGGATTGTTTTGATCCTATCGATGCTAATGCAACTACTGCAGTAAGCAGAAATCACACCAAAGCATATTTGAGGCATTTGTTTCAATGCAAAGAATTATTAGCTGGACAAATAGCTACTATCCACAATCTTGGTTTTTACCTCTGGCTGGTAAGTACTGCTAGAGAAAAAATTATTGAAGGTTCTTTTTCGGCATGGAAAACAACTATGGTTGAAAATATGAGTAGAAGACTGTAATGCTAAAGAAGCTCGACATATATATCATTAAGAAATTTTTGGGGTCCTTTGGATTCACGATGCTACTTTTTACTATTATCTCTGTAGCGATTGATTTTAGTACTAAAGTTGAAAAGTTCATCGAGAAGGATTGTACAGTCCCAGAAATAATTTTTGACTATTATTTCAATTTTGTGTGGTACATCAATGGTTTACTAATTCCACTCTATGTATTGATCTCTGTTATTTTCTTTACCTCTAGGTTGGCTTTCAATTCCGAATTTATTAGCATCCTGAATGCCGGAGTAAGCTATGGGCGTATTATGCGCCCCTACATTATAGCTGCTAGTGTAATTGTTTTGACTCACTTTTATGCCAATCATCTACTGATTCCTCATGCCAACAAGGTGAGGTTAGATTTTGAACATAAGTATATTTGGACACATAGTGATAAAATGAAAAAGAGGGACATCCATATGTTCTTAGACCCTAATACAAAAATCTTTATACGCCACTTTAGACAGAAAGAAGAGTATGCTTCAGATCTAAGAATAGAAAAGTATGACGATGGAAAACTAGTAGAATATCTAAAGTGTAAAAAAGCGACTTGGCTAGGCCCTCCTGACAAGTGGGAACTTGATAATTATGAAATACGATATTTTGATGGCCTCAAGGAAAGTTTTATTCTAGGAGAAAATAAAAAAATAGATACCACTCTCAATTTAACGCCTCAAGATTTTGTGCGCTATCAAAATCAAATGGAAATGATGGATACTCCTGAGATGGATGAATTCATTCAAAGAGAAAAATCAAGAGGTTTAGGAAATACGGAAAAATTTAGTGTAGAAATACATCAAAGAAGCGCAGAACCTTTTTCTACCTTGATTCTCTCCTTATTGGGTCTAAGTATTGCTAGCCGCAAAGTACGGGGTGGAATAGGCTTGCACCTTGCAATCGGTATTGCATTAGGAGCTATTTACGTGTTCCTCTCCAAATTTGCGGAGACGCTAGCCACCAATCTCGACATTTCTCCAGTCTTTGCCATATGGCTGCCCAACATTATTTACCTCTTTATCACCATTTACTTCATTTCGAAGGCTCAAAAATAGCAACTTTCATTATTTATTGAAAGAATAATAAATTCTAAACACTTACTGCCATATGCGTATAGTGCTGTTTATCAGCATTTTGATTGGTGTTTTTGTGCTTTAGTCGGCTTATTAACAAATCGTTCAAGCTTAAACACTTGTATTTTGTTTAACTTTGGTCTATATTTGCTTAAACAAAATTATCAAACTAAAATAACTCCATATGTCAACAATAGAATTTAGTAGCAAATTGTACTCTCTTTCTGCAGTTTTACATTCTTTCGCATTCAATCTAACTAAGAACTCGGAGGACTCGAAGGATTTATTTCAAGAAACTGCTTTTAGAGCACTCTCCAATAAGGATAAGTTTAAACCAGGCACAAATTTCAAGGCTTGGTTATTCACTATAATGAAGAACATTTTCATTAATAACTACAGAAAAAAAGTAAAGGCGAACACCATAATGGATTCTACCGATAATGATTTTTACATCAACTCAGGTAAGAATGCAGTTCACAATTCTGCTGAATCAAATATCATGCATAGAGAAATCTCTAAGATGGTAAATGGTTTAGAAGATGGAATTCGAGTTCCTTTTGTAATGCACTTTCAAGGTTTCAAATACCAAGAAATTTCAGACCATTTAAAACTGCCTTTAGGAACAGTAAAGAGTCGAATTTTCTTTGCTCGTAAAGAGTTAAAATCTCTATTGAGGGCGCAGTACAACTCGTTAGAAGAGGTTAGAGAATTTTCTCTCCAAAATCAATAATGGCATATAAAGTCATTCAATAAAGTTCTTAAAGAACCAACTTATAAATACCTTTGGATCACGATGTCCAAAGGTATTTTTTTTTCGTTTAGCCCAACACTTCTTTCCTGGCACAAAACAGTAGACAGGCCACTCCCTTGGAAGAGTTTAAATGACCCTTATTTGATTTGGGTATCTGAGATTATTTTACAACAAACTCGGGCGCAACAAGCCATTCCTTACTTCCTTAAAATCACCGAACGCTTCCCTGATGTAAAGTCATTGGCTTCCGCCCCAATAGACGACTTGCTCTCTATGTGGCAAGGCTTAGGCTACTACTCTAGGGCTAGAAACTTGCATCATAGCGCCATGGTTATAATGGAGCAACACGCCGGAATTTTCCCTAACACCTATGATGACATTCTTGCTCTAAAAGGTGTAGGTAAATATACTGCTGCTGCAATTGGCTCTTTCGCTTTTGGCCTCCCTTACCCTGTAGTAGATGGCAATGTGATTCGTATTATTAGTCGTCTTTTCGATGTAGACGAACCCGTAGACACCAAAGAAGGATTGGCAAAAATCAATCACTTAGTGGAAGAAATTTTCGAGGGTAAAAAGGCGGCCAAATTTAATCAAGCCATCATGGACTTTGGCGCCACAGTTTGTCTCCCTAAAAACCCAAAATGTAACGAATGTCCTTTTGAGGAAAATTGTCAAGCCTTTCACCATGGAAGCGTCTTGCAGCGGCCAATTAAAATCAAAAAACTAAAGAGAAAAAAGAGAAATTTCAATTTTTTACTTTTTGAAAATAGGGGTGAGATTCTAATTGAAAAAAGAATGACTAAAGATATTTGGCAAGGACTTTACCAGCTGCCGATGATTGAAGGGGAGGCCTACACTAAATCTAAAATGCTGAGTAAAGAAATACAGAATAAATTTGCCATTTCATCTGAAATCAAGCCTATATATACCCATAAGCAACTCTTGACGCATCAAGAAATTCATAGTATCATCTGGCAGGTAAGTGATCCTCCTAAAGCAAAGAATCAGTTCGAGGGTATCTGGGTGGCAAAGAAGAAACTTAAAGATTATGGATTTCCGAAAACTTTGACCTTGTTTTTCGAAGATTATCTTTATATTCGGTAAGCATTAATAACAGTGCAATAATTAAATATATATCATGTTAAATCGAGTAACGTTTATTGGCAATCTAGGTAGAGATCCAGAATTGAGAAAATTAGATAGTGGTGTTTCGGTAGCTACTTTCTCTATTGCTACAAACGAGAGTTATAAGGATAAGGAAGGCAATTGGCAAACCAATACAGAGTGGCATAATATCGTTTGTTGGAGAGGCTTGGCCGATATGGTCGAAGCAAGATATAAGAAGGGAAACTTAGCTTATATTGAAGGAAAATTGACGCATCGCAAATATCAAGATAAAGACGGGAATGATCGCTATATAACAGAAGTTGTGGCTTCTACTTGTAGACTATTAGAGAAAAGAGATGCTACACAAAGAGAATCCTTTCCGCCACCTACTCAGACTCCAACAACATCGAACAATAGTTCAGGGGCTTCAGGTGCTGATGATCTACCTTTCTGATCATTGCGTATCGAAACAAATGTGTTAAATATGGCGTTTTTAGTAAACAACAATATAGTAAGTTAATTTGGAACCTGAACCCGACAGTCCGTACTTAAGCTATTCATTTTTATTCTTCTTGCCAATCATGGTGGTCAATACCTCTATTATTATTTTAGGGGTTTTGTTGATATTGTTGATAATTGCCTCTGCATTGGTCAGTAGTTCTGAGGTCGCTTATTTTTCTCTTACTCCATCAGATCAGAAAGAAATTGAAGACAAAGGCGATAATACCGGTAAGCGCATTCTTAAATTGCTGCGATATCCAAATTATCTATTAGCCAGTATTTTGATCAGCAACAACTTGATCAACATTGCCATCATTCTGGTAATGGCTAGGTTTCTCGATTTATTGTTGCCTGATAGCCTATTCACATCAGGAGGTCTGTTTATACACGAATATCCGCCTTTCTCTTTCTTGTCAGAAGGTGCTTGTGTCAACTTTATTGAAGTGCTGATTACAGTGGGACTGGTTACTTTTGTCTTGGTTTTGTTTGGTGAAGTTTTGCCAAAGGTTTTTGCACAGCTAAACAGGATTACCGTTTCTCGTTTCAATAGTCGTTTACTCACCTTCTTATCAAAGGCAACTGCGCCGCTAAGTTCTATCCTGGTTAGTGGTACTTCTTTTTTAGAGAATAAGGTATTGGACTCTTCCAACAATAAGCAAACCTCGATGGAAGATATTGATGAAGCCATTGATTTGGCAGTAGGGGATGATGAATCTTCCATTGAAGAGAAAGGGATCTTGCGTGGAATTATCAAATTTGGAGACGTTCCGGTAAAGCAGATTACTAAATCTTATGTGGATGTTATTTCTGTAGACTTCCGAGAGAAGTATGATGTTTTGATGAATACCGCAATTGAAAGTGGATACTCAAGAATTCCCATCACCGATGAGAGCTTTGATAATGTCACCGGTATTCTCTACGTAAAAGATTTACTTCCTTATTTGAATGAGGGACCAGATTTCGAATGGCAAAGTCTTATTAGAACAAATGTCTTTTATGTTCCGGAAGCGAAGAAGCTAGATGATTTGTTAGATGATTTTCAAAAGCAAAAGCAACACATCGCAATTGTGGTAGATGAGTTTGGTGGAAGTAGCGGAATTGTTACACTCGAAGATGTTATCGAGGAAGTGATTGGTGATATTAAAGATGAGTTTGACGAAGACGGCGAAATTGAATACAAGAAAATTGATGACTTGAATTACCTTTTCGAAGGTAAGACCCTGATCAATGATATGAATAGAGTAATCTCTGCTCCACCTGAGCATTTTGATGATCAGCGAGGAGACGCAGATTCACTTGCAGGATTGGTTTTGGAAGTATCCGGCTACATTCCAAAGGTGGGAGAAATTTTTAAAAGCAATGGATACTTCTTTAAAGTGGTAACCGTTAATAAAAGAAGGATTGAACAAATCCTTGTAACTTTGCCTACACCCACTGATGATGACTAGTAAAAATTTTCTGCTGCTTATATTCTCATTGTTGTTTTGCTTCTCTTGTGATAATGGAAGCCAAACAGTATTCAATCCTAAACCAAGGTCATATCCTAAAATTCAATTTCCAAGCAAATCTTTTACTAAAGTAACAACTCCTGCATGTCCTTTTACTTTTGAACGAGCGGAGTATGCAGAATTCGTGAGAGACACTCTTTTCTTCAACGAAAAACCAGAAAATGATTGCTGGTTTGATCTATATGTTCCTTCATTAAACGGAACAATTCATTGTAGCTACTATGAGATCAGCAAGGAAAACTCTCTTGATAAATTGATCACTGATGCACATACTTTATCTAACAAGCATGGTGTCAAAGCAGAATTTATCGATGACTTCGTTATCAGTAAGCCCGGAAAGGTTTTCGGTAATGTTATGAATATTGAAGGCGATGTAGCTACACCTTTTCAGTTTTATCTTACCGATAGCACTTCTCACTTTTTACGCGGCTCCTTATATGTCCGTACTCAAATCAATCAGGATTCACTTGCACCCGTGTATGAGTTTTTAAAGACGGATGCGATGCATATGATTAATACTTTTGAGTGGAGGTAGGGGTATTCTCTTCTATTTTTTTCTTTTACTTTAATAGCTTTACTTTCTTATCCTTTTGCCATCGAAGCTTTTCAGGTCTTATTAGGCTGGGAATCGAAGGCATTTCTTACTTGTTCTAGATACCGAAGAATAACTTCATGTGCTTCATTTCTTAATGATTTTGATCCTGATTTTTTGAACCATTAAGACATTAAGGGATTAAGAAAAAATGAAGTACTCTCTATTGAGGCAGTAGATAGGATTTAAAATAGGAAAACTTAATACCCTTCATCTCTTAACTATCTTAATGTTGATTTGGTAAACCATGATGATCTCTCTACTTATTCTTTTACCACCAAAGCTTTTGAGACCTTATTGGGCAATCTACAGTCGTGGTTTATTTTCTTATGGAAAAAATATGAGCTGATCGCTTAGGTGTTGGTTAGTCAATCTTGAATAACTATCCCAATTAAAATTCATCTACTTGAATTTAAGCATCATGCGAGTAGTTCATCTCGACACCTGAAGCACCTTCAAAAAGTCGAATAAAGTCTTCATCGGCTTCTTTATCTACTTCTAGTTTTATTTCAAAAGAATCTTCTGATGATCTATTTAGGCGGTATAAGAATTCTTTAGCTTTAGAGTTGAGCGCGGGTTCTAGCTCTATAGCTAGAGAAGAGCCTTGCTCGGACAATAAAAACCCAAAATCTATATCTGATTTATTTGAAAGTAGATTTGTGATATCAAATACTGTAGAAAGTGCTATAGAGTCAATGTCTTCCCCCATTAAAAATGGAAGCAGCTCTTTTTTATTTGTATCAAAAGTCAAGACTAGTTCGTCTTTAGCAAAAATTTCTATAAGTGTAGATACTAAATTATTATTATAATCTTCAGTGTTCACACTAGAACCCATTAATGAAACACTTATGCCGGTAGCTCTGTAGGTAGTTTCATTGTTATCTTCAAATTGCCCTTTCTTCTTATTAGATGCTTTGTATAGGTGATCTCCATTGGTCCATGACCATTGCCCATCTTTATACTTATCATCAAATAGATTATCGATAAGTTTGCTGGCTGTTGTTTTTATGTGTTCCTCATTTACAAACTGAAGATTTATAGCTCCATTAAGAGCAAGCAAAATTTCTAGTAGTTTTTCTGTCGATTTTGATCGGTTCGCAAAGGGAAGATGGATTTCTAAACTAAGTTGCTTCGAGTAACTTTTTTTGATTATGCTAAAACCAAATTCATCTGGTGATGTATGGTTTTTATTGCTTAATGCTGAATTATCCAGAAGATGATCAGAACTCAATAGATTAAGATACTCGCTTGCATCTTGTAGACTTATAGTACCGGTGAAATTTTCAAAATCCTCAAGATTAAGTGCATTTAATTTTTGTATATCCGTGAGAGTGTTCTTAGTAGATACCAATTGCACAAACGCATCAGAGTACACATTCAACAATTGTTGAATACTGTGAACAAATTCCTGTGCTTTAATCTCTTTGTCTGGTGCGTACACCTTCCAATTTGTATGCATAATTCTTACCTGTTAAAAACCTTAAAACGTATTTTTCCTTTAAAGCTTAATTGTTTTTTTGGGTTCGGTTTATCCTTTTATTGTGTGTAAGAGCTATGAACTCGTTTTTGTGTTTGGTTAAAACCGCTAATTTACTGGTTTATAGGGGAGTATTTATAGTTAGACGTACCAAAGACTAAAAAGGTACACTTAGTGTATATATCATGTCACAAATTAACTCATTAGCAAAGTTAAGCCAATTTCATGTTAGATGCCAAGACAACCAATAAATTAATTTTGATTTAACTCTTTTCTGTTGGTTATAATTGGTTAATAAATTATCAGTAAAGCATATATGTTAGCCATAGCCGCAAAAAGGACGCTCAATGCCCTAGAGCTAGCTACTATATAGCTCACCATAACACTCTACTTTAATGTTTGTTGTTATTCTAGTTCGTATTATTGATACAAATGTAATAAGTCAATTCATTTTACTTGACTCTTGATCTAGTTATATATAATCTTTGGCTAGATTCAACATGGACTCAAAACTGCCAGTTGCCGTAAAACATACGATAAGGAGGTAAAAACTTTTAAGCAGCTCTTGAGAGTATTCGAATTAAAATCCTTGTATAATAACTTAGTCGACCCAAAATGAAGGTTTCTCTGTTGGAAAGAACTGCTTACAATTACAGCATTCATCACAAGGTGGATTAGGGTCTCCACTAGGAGGGCGGGGACAAAATTTGGTAGAGCTACCGAAAAAATCTCCATCTACAAAGGCACATAATGTATCCTGCTCCGTGGCATAGAAGTACCCAAATACGGAACCTTCTATATCACTTGTCTTATTAAAATTTGTGATTAGTTGACCAGGTGGTGGTTCAAAGAATGTTCCGCTGATAGTAGAAAGCTGATTGATTTGGTCCCAAAACTGAAGTGCACCATCGTCCAAGGCTTCTTGGATAGCGAATAGATACTGTCCTTCCACCAATAATGGTGACGGTGTTTGTTCAAGAATCAAAAAGTCATTTAACGATGAGGTGGCGATTTCACTATGATTTAATAATTGTATGAGGTCAAAGTCCACTAGAGTTGAGGCATAACATACATTATCGGCGTTATCTGTTATTTTATAAGTTCGAGTGAAATCCCATCTTAAGTTTGTTCTAGTTTGCTCCAGACCTGAAAGCAAAGAAGTAGATATTTTATATTCAATTCGTGTCCTAGTCACCAGCTCATTATCGTCGTTGAGCACT
This sequence comes from uncultured Saprospiraceae bacterium, assembly GCA_938022165.1. Classification (GTDB taxonomy): domain Bacteria; phylum Bacteroidota; class Bacteroidia; order Chitinophagales; family Saprospiraceae; genus JALZVN01. The sequence continues at coordinate 22,868 of CALIEI010000024.1, forward strand.
TCCTTGCTGACCAACTCAGGCTCAAAACTTTCCACCTCTGGTGCCCCCATTAGTTTTGAAGGTTCAGATTTAAAACTTTGCCCATCGGAAAGCAATACTTCCAAGGAGTATGATTTCCCAACTTCTATCTTAAATTCTGATTCAGGATCAATTGATAATTCATAACGCCTATTTCTAGATTGAGGTACATCTAATTTAACACCTTCTTCATTTACGACCTTCACGCTATTCACAGTTATTAAGTTTTCGGAGCTAAATGAGAAATCAAATAATTCCTGGACGGATACTTCGACCGTAGAAGGGGTTCCTTTATTGACTTTACCTATTATGACAGTTGAGTTTTGAAATTCTCTTGGAACATCAAATTCAACCTCGTCGATACATGCAACACATAATAGAACAATGATAAAAACTAGAAAAGTTATAATGTTTCTGTTCATATGATTTCAAAGTTGAATGTTATGGAAGGGAAGGCATTACCGATGATGGAAAGTTTATTGGCAGTTGCTAATCTAGCTCTAGTGTTGTCATAGAATACCGAAAAAGCATTTCTCCTACTATAAAGATTATAAATGGAAAATGTCCAACTACTTTTGAATCGCCTTGCTTTATTCCAACCTTTACCAAAAGTGTAAGCAAGGTCAATTCTATGATAGTCTGGTATTCTAAATTGGTTGCGCTGCGTAAAGATAGGAACAAATAGTCCAGATTCCGTCGCAAAATTTCCTACAGGAGCAGTGGTAGGTCTTCCTGTCCCATAATTAAAGTTTATAGTGAAGGTTTTTCTTTTATCTGGATTATAATTAAACACTAGATATAAAATGTGGGGTTGATCTGAATTGCTTGGATAGTAGTTTCCATTATTAATCCCTTCTATGAGTCGTTCTGTTCTTGAGTAGGTATAACTAAGCCTACCATTAAGCATTCCTTCATTCTTTTTTATACTAAACTCTGCTCCATATGCCCTTCCTTCACCCGATAAGAGTTCGGTCTCAAGATGATCATTTATCAATAGTTCAGCAAAATCTTTATAGTCATATATTTGATCCATATATCTTCCATATATTTCAAAAGAAGTTTCCCAGTTATTTTCTGCAAAGTTATGGAAATAGCCAATCGAAAAGTTGTGCGATTTTTGTGGCTTGATATATTGGGTCGATAACTGCCATTGAGAACTAGGAGTAGGATTATCAGAGTTGAATATTTGATTGATGTACTGTGCTGTTCTACTGTATCCTGATTTCAGGGAGGAATTATCTGACAGCTTAAGTCTCAAGGCTAACCTTGGTTCTGGAGTCAAGTAAGAAGCAATTACTTGTCCATTCGTATACTGCTTGACTTCAATTTGCTCTGCCTCAGTGGGTGCATCGGCGTTTTCGTACTGATATACATTCTTTGGACCCAGGTATTGATAATAGCTCAACCTGATTCCACCTGACATTAGTAAAGCATTTCCAAGTGGGATTTCTATATTTGCAAATGCTGCAGCTTCCAAGCCTTTCTCATCTTCAATCGATCTATCTGTTACTAAACTCAAATCACCTAGTGCATTCAGTGTGCCTGGTTGCATAAAATATAAGATACCAGATCCACCTACATCTACCCTAAAGTTTTCTCTACCGATAAAAGAGAATTCATCCTTTAGCTTTATATACTGAATGTTGTTTCTTAACTCTGCTGCGTTAACACTTTCTAGCACTGATTGGCCGCTATTGTATTTACTATAAATTAAATTTAGCTTGTTGAGCTTGTCGTTTGAGACGGTGGTATTATAAGATAAGCTACCAATGATAGTCGAATAATCAAATCCGAATTCGTTGTTATAAATAAATGCGTCCGAAGAATAATATCCAGAAAAAGTTAAGTAATTCTTTTCGTTCAACTTCGTTTTAATCCTCAGATTGGTATCATAGAAAAAGGCAGAGCTTTTCTTTAGTTCTGGAACATTTATCCTTTTTAATACCCAGTCCGTATGCGAAAGCCTTATGCCACTAATGATGGTTGTATTTTTCCCAATAGGACCATCTAAGCTCAATCTACTGGTAACAGGTCCTACACCACCTTTCAACCTCCATCTTTTATTGTTTCCATTTTTAAGTTTTACATCCAAGACAGATGCAAGTCTCCCTCCATACTTGGAAGAGATGTTGCCTTTATGCAATTCTACACTACGCACCATATCCGTATTAAAGGCGCTAAAGAATCCCAAGGCGTGTGAGGAATTAAAAATGAATGCTTCATCCTGCAAGATGAGATTTTGATCGATATTTCCACCACGAACTATAAAACCAGCTGACCCCTCGCCGATTGAGCTTACTCCTGGTACTAAAAGAAGACTTTTAATTATATCTGCTTGACCCATAAAAGCAGGTAACTTTTCTATTTCTTGAATACTCAGTGTAGCTAGTCCTAATTCTACTGATTCTACATTTGAATTTGCGGCTTTAGAAGTTACTATCACTTCATCTAATCCATAGGCTTGTTTCTCCAATCTTATTTCTATACTTCCATTCCCTTTAATGTTATAGTTCTGAATGAAATTTTGATATCCTATATATTCCACTAAAACTTCTTGGATACCTGAGGGTATCTTAGCTCTAAACCTGCCATCAGCCCCAGTCACATCAAAAATATTAGTATTTGCCCATATGACTGTGGCCCCTATAATAGGTTCATCGGTTTCATTATCAAGTATGATACCTTTCACAATAGCGTAACCGGAGTTATCCAAATTTGGATTGTCTCCTATGGGAATAGGTTCTTTACCATTGGTTATCTCATCTTCATTCTTATTCATTTCATCAATTGCCTCATAATAAGCATCAGAGTTATTGTTTTCTAACTCCTCTAATGGAAGTATAATTATTTCATTATTCTCGTATTTATAATACCCAAGCGAAGAGCCGACTAGGAGAGTATCTAATACTTCTTCTATAGGTTGATCAAGGAAACTTACCTCTATCTTGTGTGCGGGCAACTCCTCTTCCTTAAAAAAGAAACGTATTTGATAATTTACTTGAATCTGATCCAGAATAGACTTACAAGTTTCATTACTAAAATTTTCAGTAATTAGCTTTGTAGTAATTTCCTGTGAGAATGAATTATTAATGAAGCCTATAACAATAAGGGCAATTGCTAGAGAGGTCTTAAAACATTTGTACAAGTATTGACTCATAATGTAAATTACAAATCTTCTTTTTAAAACACAGGTGATGTGGGCATAAATTAGTTGGTCGTTTTTGTTAAATTCTGAACAATCTGACTTAATGACTTGAAAAAGGCATTTCTTCCTTGTCTGGGTGATTGTTTTCGAGGGAATACTTTTGAAAAATTTATATGTCTTTACGCTCTTACAGGCTTAAGATTCTAATAGAGAGTTACTGATGCAATTCCTCTTTTTCGATTCTTGGTTTAGTTGTATATAAGTTTTGCCTTGATTGAATATGCTTTGGAAACGGCCATGTGTTAAAGCACATGATAAAGAAGTATACATAGAGTGATCTTGATGGTAAGGGGTTGTGGAGAGTTTAGTTTGTTTAATTATTGTTTTATAAACTTC
>CALIEI010000025.1 GCA_938022165.1 uncultured Saprospiraceae bacterium
GAATGTGTTATTAGTATTCTTTAGCATTATCTGTAAAGGGTATCAACCTAGTTTTAAATTAATCGCTTTCACATTTTAATTAAAATTGGTAACACATTACAGTAACAATGCTTCTTGGGGGGGTATTAGTTGGGTTTCAACCTTTAATCTGTACAGTTCAAATCCAGTGCCAAACATAGATATTTTCCATATATATAAGCTTGTATCTTAAGGATGATGGCCATTCTAATGGATTAGGGCAGATTTTTTATTATTTGTTCTATTTCTTTCTCAGTGTTTGGGTTTTCTCAGCCCTTCTTAGTTTGTATGAAATTGTGTTGGAAAACGACAATATCTGTTAAAAATGTTTTAAAAGTGTTTTATTTATAAAACAAAGGCTTGTTTCGTGTAACTAATATAGATACATAAGTGTACTTTAATTGTGAATTGTGGATTACTGTATGTAGTTAAACTACTGATAAACAATAATAATACGCATTATTAAATATTTTTATAATTATTTTGATAAAAGTATTGACATATAAAACAATTTGTTTTATATTTGTATGGCAACATTAAGAAACACTAAATCTTACAAGATGAAACACTTTAATAACAACACTGCCGCTTATAATAGTCGCTACCCCAATATAGAATTGGAAGTGACTGGAGCACAAACAGTTTTCGGTGGAAATCCATCAGCAAATCCAGGAATGGGCTTTGCTCCCTTTCGTCTGCTGTCAGATTGGCTTTATTATTTACTAGTAGGCTTGTTCAGCATGGTGAATAATGTATTTGAATTTGTAGTCACTTTGCTAAAGCAAACTAAGTTACTTCCTTACTTCCGATTTGGAATGTTAGTGGCCTTTCTATACCTAGGATTTTACCAGGGTGTAGATAAGACTACCATCTTGCATTCTTCGCATGTAGTCGCTTCTCCGCATGGAAGTGTACCTAACAATATGTCTATGTTAGTGACTCCAGTAGAAAAACCAAAAAAGAAGAAAGATCCTTTTGCTTTGGCATACGTAGATCGCTTTCACAAAGTAGCAAAGGTGGAAATGGACAAGTTTGGCGTGCCTGCCAGTATAAAATTGGCTCAAGGATTATTAGAGTCTAATAATGGTAAGAGTAGGCTAGCGGCAGAAAACTATAATCACTTTGGTTTAAAGTGTTTTTCAAAAACCTGTGCAAAAGGACATTGCTCTAACCATAGCGATGATAGCCACAAAGATTTTTTTAGAAATTATAAAAGCGCTTGGGAGAGCTGGAGAGATCATAGTCAGTTTTTATCAGGGCCGAGGTATGCACACTTGAAGTCCCATGGCAATAATTATAAAGAATGGGCAAAAGGGCTAAAGAAAGCAGGCTACGCTACGGATAAGAAATATGATAAAAAATTGATCGCACTTATTGAGTTGTATGAGTTAGATCGATTCGATAAATAAATTGAAGATAGAGTGGGATAGAGGGGAGTGCTTTTTACAAGCACTATAATTTTACATCATCTACTTTTTAAAAATCAAAACAATGGAAAAACTAATATTCATAATAGTTACTAGCTTCTTTTTATTAAGCTTTGTAATGCACAAAGAGCGGGTTTACAATCCTGGATTAGAAGCAAACATACCTTCTGTGGGAAAACAAATAGCAGAAGCGAGACTACGTCAAGGATATTCTCAAGCCGAACTTGCCAAAATACTCCGAGTAAGTACCTACAACATCCAATGTGTAGAAAATGATAAGGCAATACCGGTTAGAGGATTGTTAGTCAAAATTCAAAAAGTTCTCAAATGTGAGATCGTAATGGATGGTCCCTTTAATCCATCTGATCTAGCTATGAAACACTAACCTTATAGCTAAGTGGAACTGGTCAATAGGTGAAATTCTTTTTGATGATTTTGTTAACTCGATTCCTAGAATAGGTATTCCGTGAATAGACATTGAATTGTCCACCGACATCTATTTTAAATATATACTGAATCCTAATTATTTCACTTATTGCCAGTTCACTATTTAAAGAATATTAACACAACGAATTTAGTTCTTACTTTTCGTGAGTCTCTTGTTCAAGACCACTCTTTTTAAGAGTGGTCTTTTTTGTTTTGATAATTACGCAATTGTATTTATGAGTTTTTCTTTTTTAAAAATCATATTAATAATTAGAATTACACGTTAAATAAACATAAACAAATACAATTTATGAATAGACTTTTATTAATGATCTTTATCTTTTTATGTTTACCGATAGTTGTAACTGCCCAAAAACATACAGTAGGATTCACATTAAATGCGGTTTATAATCACAACTATCTTGGGAAAGATTTACCTATTGATGAAAATTCTTTCAGACCATTTAGACTCAATCATAAACTAGGCATTGAGTACCATTATAGATTATCCCATAATGGTTTTGGCTTGTATGCTGCGGTAATGGAAATTCCACATAACGTTTGTTCGTCTAGAAGATTTAATGTATTAATAAATAATGGAAATTTATCAGAAGCAGCTCCTTTTGGATGCACAGGAGGTAGTAGTATTGGATTTGGAATAGGAGTACAACAGATGATCAAATCTATACAAATCACAAGTGGTTTAAGTTTTAGAAACATTAATGAAAGACCAAGAGGAACTATAGGATCAATAATTTTTGATGATCAAGCTTACAGTGGTATTGATGAGTTGGAGTATTTGTTATCGTTTCCTTTTCATTCTAGTGTATTCTTGAAGGTTAATATAGATCTTAAAGTATTTCGAAATAAATATGAAAGACTGGGTTTGAATATTATTACTAATATAGGTTTGCATCCTATTTTTAAAGCTACTAGCCGATACGAAAATTTCACTACAGGTGAAGTGATAAATACAGAACTAAATAATTATGGAACCTACTTTGGATTAGGATTAACTTATTCAAGAAGCTCCGAAGGAAAATTTACTTCAATCTTTAAATCTGATAAAAAGTAAATTATAACGAACACTTTTTTTTATATAAAACGCAAAAAGCAGAAGGATAAAAATCCTTCTGCCATTTGCAATAAAAATAGTTGAGTCAGAATAACTATGTATAGTTAAATTCTTTGTCGCGTTTTATGGAGTTATTTAATCAATTAAGACTATTTTTTCAGTAAGTATCTTTCCTGATCTTTCAATGATCGATACAAAATAAATACCTGCATTTAAGTTTTCTCTTTCGATCATAATCTGATTATGACCTCTTGAAGTCAATCCTTCAAACTCTTTAATTACTTTGCCGTCGATAGTCAACAGTTGACCACTATGTATTCCTTCTTCTGTACTTGTCCATAAGACATTAACGTTGTCATTAGACGGATTTGGAGAAACAACCATAGTGGTGTTGTCGAATGTATTCTCAGGTAAATGATCTGCTTCATTTCTAAAATCAAGTGAAGAGATTTCAATATCAAACTCTTCAGACTCTCCATCATTTTCAAATTTGAATATGATGGCTTGTATATCTGATAAGTCTATCTGCTCGTCTGTACCGTTACTGAATCTACTGAATGGAATATTGATTTCATTTGATGCGCCTGTAGTTGTTATACTTGTTTTGTACTGTGCATCCCATTCTGTTATACTTCTTTTAATGAGCACAATCTGCATAGCCTGTGCCCCGCTAACATTAAAGTGCAATGTGTTGAAATCATTTACGTCAACTGATCTGAAGTTGGCCTTCATCGATCTATAGATACTCAAGGTATTGTTGAAAGTACCGCTTACTTCGATTGATCTTTCCAATGGGTAAATATCACCTGTAGGATTTTCTGATTCCGGTGCTACCTCATACTCAAGGTTGCCATCTTTAGTATCTATGAACCAAAGTCCATCAGCGATAAACAAATCATCAAAAATATGATCGTTGTCATGCTTAATTCTAAAGCCCATATCATATACTGATCCTACATTTAAAGTAACAAACTCACTGTAGTGACCTTCGATGCTAGAGCTCTGATTAATAGACTCTTTAGTCATTGTTTCCGTTTGCGTTCTTTCTCCTTCCAAAGTGATACTTGTACTTGACTTCTTGTTGATAAGTTTAAGGTCAAGTTTTCCGTGGCTATATTCACCATGCGAAACAAATACAGATGGTGCCGCAGTTGTGGTCATGGTACCAACTTGCTTGTATTCATTTAACAATTGCATTGTCTTGAAGGTAAGTTTTTTCAAATCTTCCATATTGGAAGCCCAAATTTGGAAGTTGTAGTACCTTTCATTTTGAGGGTAAAACTCAAGCGACCAGTGACTTTGGATATCAAGCTTTCCATCTTCTGTTTCTCTTGCAGAGAAACTAATAGCGTATTCTCTGTTACCTTCAGGTTGGATCAAGTCTGCAACGATAAAGTCAGCGTATCCAATTCTTTCAGATCTCAAATCATTGATAATTCCTCCTTTCAATCTATCACAAATATACTTGGTATGCTCGTAAACTCCATTTTCTGTAGTCGAAGCAAAGATGGCAGCTAATCTATTGTCATCTCTAAAGATGTCAACGGAAAATACTTCAGTAGCATTGGTGATCGCTTCCAAATCTTTCGGAGAAGAAATGTAAGTTTCTGTATTTTCAATCGTATCAAGTGGGATAAACTCTTCTACACTCAATAAAGATCTTTGGTTAACTTGATTGAATACACCATATCCCTTCGTTTTGACCTTCCTGATCATTTGAGACTTTTCATTCTTTACGATAGAAGGTTCAATTCTTCTGTTTAATGTTCTTTGGAAAATCTTTTCAGCAAGACGTCCATTACTTTCCAATCCGCCATCATTACCACCAGAAGTACTACAATCTGGATCATCGTTATCTATCAGTCCGTCTCCGTCATCATCTATGCCGTTGGCACAAATTTCTACATTACCAGGTCTTGGATTCTCGCATGAAGCGCTAATTGATTGCACAGTAACGGCATCAATGAAGTTTCCTGTGGTAATGTTTCCATCCTGAGATCTGAGTGCTTTCAAGCTAAATCTTGTTATTGTCTGTCCCGCAGGTACTTCATACTTACCTTGATACATGATCCATCTATCACTATCAGTCGTATATGTATTTACCAATTCAGAAGCAATTGGTTCTTGTGGTCTAGGTCTTGGTACACCCATAAATACACCTATCATATCTTGACCGTTTCTTCCTCTATGCGCAAATGAATAATGAATTACATCTCCAGGCATAGTGGCTATATCTTGGTATAAAGAAGATTCTGTGTGAGCATTTGCTTCAGCATAAAATTCTCCTTCATATGCTGGGACACCTTGGTGTCCACTAGCGAATAATTCTATTGTATTATTATAGTTAGCGATATCCCAACCTTCTATTCGATTTGCACTAAAAACAATGTTGCCATTTTGGTGAATAAAGATATTGCCATCATCAAAACTACCGTTTGAGATAGAGGCCATGTTTTCTTCAACTTGCTCATCGCAATCAAAAAAGTCAACTGAATTATTTGATCCGCTTGATGCTGAATTACCTGTACCGGCAGTTCCCGAGTTATTATCAGTCTCCTCGTCAGGTTCAATGCATTCTACCATTCTTGCTGATAAATTATCTATAGCAAGGTCTAAACCATTGTGGCCTTGTACTGTATTTTGAATACAAATTTTAATTCTTTCATTATCACCCGAATCAAAAGTAGTTGAAATACTAAGCCATCCAGCTCCCTCAGATATTGCTATGTCAGAAGCACTTTCATATATAACACCTATATCGCCATTATTTCCTTCGGCAAAAATTCTAAAAGTAGGGTCCGCATCATTGTACAATTCATTAAGTACATTAGCAAAATCACCTGAAAATTCAACTGTGCTATTTGGGTTTACATCTATTTTTTGACACCAAATATCTTGGTTTAATGCAAATTCTGGAAAATCACTTATCATAAATGCATCACCATCATTTGCTCTTAAGTTTGGCGTCCAAAATTGGTTGCAATCTGCGGGTGATCCTTTTATAACAGAATATTGATCTGGTGCCTGAATAGTTGTGTTGCCTTGGCAGTCACCAAAGTATTTCTGGATTGATTCAAAATCGGTATTGCCGCTTTCAAAACTAGCATTAGGAATTAGATTGTCAGAAAGATAACTGATATCAAAATTCTCAGGGCATTGGGCTGAAATATTTAAAAAAGTCCCAATTAAAATGCAGATAATTTGAGTAAGTAAAAGTTTTTTCATCTCTTTAAGAATTTAAAGAGGGGTAGTTTCAAACTAGTTTATTAAGACTAGAGTATTTTTTTGGGTTAAGTAATACGGGGAGAAAATTTAATGCGAAGAATTTAAAGTGAAGGGCGGTTAAACAGTGGAAATTCCTCACACATAGATTTGCAAACTTTATACCACAAATAGGGTAGAACTCAATTTATTTAGGGGGTGCAGATTGTTATTGACGGTTTCTAAGTCATGCTATTTTAATCTAATGTATTACACATAGATTGTGAGCATCTTATTTGTTGAAAAAACATTTGTTAAAATATTGAAAGAACTACTAACCAAGTAGATTTAAAAATCTATTCTAAATTTTGAGGCATTTCTTGTTCTAAAAATACCAATTCCATTGTCAATATTATTGTGAACGACTACAGGTTCCGCAAAAGGATTGCCTTCAGAAGTTTTAAATGCATTTAAGGATAATAGATAAAGATAGTTGTCTCGTGATATATTACTTAACTCTGCAATTAAGTATCTAAGTTCATTATCTGACCCATATCCAGATGCAAAATAATTTCCAAATCCGATAGATAAATCAAAATTGTTTCCATTGAAGCTATCATCCGATAATAATAATCCATCTAATGCAAAGCCAGATTCAACAAATGGGTTAATGCTGGTTATGAAAATTTCTCTTGTAGTAATCCGATTATTCAAAGTATCCTCTATGACACCAAATAGTTTTATTTGATAGTAGTTTTCTTGATCTCCAGGGTCGTCAATTGTGATGGTAGCTTCATCTACAGAATAGGCATATCCATAGTATTGCTCAATAGTACCATTCTCTTGATAAGAGCCTTTAGTGATATTAACCTTAGGATGTATGGTTTGAGTGGCAGAAATATCTGCTAGTCCCTCAACTCCACTAACTTCTACCCGATAATCACCAACTGTTAGATCGCTAGGATCTAGATTAGCTGAATATTCATTGTCTTCTATATTATAATCTAGCATAGCCAATAAATCATCTTCTTTATATAGTTCAACTATTGCATCATCAAAGAAGGTGTAGTCAGCTTCAGTTATATTAGCAGTGCGCGCTACAAAGGTTTTTGCAATTGTATCTTCTGCATTTAACTCCAAATTAATCACCATTTGTAATTCTGTTTCGGGAACCTCAATGTTGATATCGTTGACAAATTTATCAGCACAAGAGAAAATGCTAAATATAGAAAGCGCTATAAGTATATAATGTAAATTTTTCATAGGATTCGATTTAAAACTTAATCTTATAAGATATAGATGGGATAATAGGTAGGATGCTAATTTCAGAGAATACCCTTTCATTTACCCTATTGCCATTGGCATCTGATGTTTGCCTAGTTCTAGGAAGCACGAAATAAGGATTGCTATGGTAGTAGGCATTATATACACCAAATACCCAAGTCCTTAAAACCCTTTTCTTTTGCTTTGTTAATTCCAAACTTAGGTCTAGTCTATGAAAGTTGGTCATACGGAAACTATTTTTAGCACCAAGACTTTGTACATCATCGGTGAAAGTATTCGTTATTGTTTGACCATTATAATCAGTAAAAGAATTGGTAACTTGTTCGATAGGATAAGCAAACCTAGGAAGTGTAAATGCATTGCCAGTTCCAAACACCCAAGATCCAGATAGAGAGACGCGATCATTAAACTTATGTATAGCTACGATCGAGAGATCATGCCTCCTGTCGTATCTGAAAGGGAAAGTATTTCCGCCATTTATTTCTTCAAAGGTTCTATTGTTCCAGGATAGTGTATATCCAATCCATCCAGTGGTCTTACCTCTTTTCTTTTGCAAAAATAACTCTACACCGTATGACTCCCCAGTGCCTTGGGTAACTTTATCTTGCCAATCATCTTGTAATCCAAATGCAAAAGAACTTCCTTCTTTAAAAGAAATCACATTGTTCATTTCCTTATAGTACCCTTCAACAGAAAATTCATATTTGTCATTGAAGGTCTTTGCGATTCCTATAGCTGTTTGCCATGATTGTTGTGGTTTGACTCGCTCTGTGCTTGGTACCCATAGATCTGTAGGCAAACTCAAAGCCTCACTGGTCAAGAGGTTGATATATTGAGTCATAGTACTGAAACTCCCCTTTAGTGCAATTCCATTTGGCAATAAGTATCTCAAGCCTAAGCGAGGTTGCAATGAAGAGTAAGTGACATCCTCCACATTAAATAGAGATGCATGCAATCCTACATTTGCTTTCAATCTGCCCAGGGTGATTTCATCCTCTACATATATAGATCCCTCAATACTCTCCACGACATTGTTACCTAGTAGGGTGTCAATATTGGCATCGTCAAAGTTTGCTCTAAAAGAAACTACTCCAGGAGTATAGGTGTGATGAATGATGTTAGTTCCAAAGCGAATATAATTACTAGGATTAGGAATAAAATCAAAATCAATCTTTCCCGAAAAATCTCTAATTCCAGATCTATAATTTATGGATGCACTTTCTGTTTCCTCGAAGGTCATACCATTTATTTCTTCAGTAGTGCTTGATTCAAAAGTGGTAGGTATATCTATGTTGTAGTTACTGTAGTTCAAGGTGGTGTTGGCAAAAAGTTTATTACTTATTTTATAATTCCATCGCAGCGAAGATATCAGATTGCCCCAGTCCAAACCACCTGAAAAAGTTTCGGAGCTATCTCCAAATTTTGATTCATAATTTACTCCAAAAACGTCTGCACCCGAATATCCACTCAGATACAATCTGTGCTTGTCATTGATTTTATAATTTAGTTTTGCATTGAGATCATAGAAGAAAAGTCTAATTCCAAATCTTTCGTCGAATCCTTGATTTTGATTTGCATTATTAGCTAGAGCAATAAATGGTTTAGCCAGCAGATCAAGATAAGTCCTCCTTCCACTTACAATAAAAGACATTTTATCTTTGATGATAGGTCCCTCTAGTGTAAGCTTTGAAGAGATGGTCCCGATAGAACCTTCACCATGAAATTCCTTCATGTTGCCTTCCTTCATGTTGATTTCAAGCACAGATGAAAGTCGTCCTCCATATCTTGCCGGAAACCCTCCTTTGGTTAGAGTTACGTTTTTAATCGCATCCGCATTGAAAACAGAAAAAATTCCCAGTACGTGTGATACATTATATACTGGTACACCATCCAATAAAACCAGATTTTGATCGGGACTGCCACCTCTCACGTATAAACCACTTTGTCCTTCACCGCCAGACTGCACTCCTGGGAGCAGTTGTAAGGCTTTCATGACATCGTTCTCACCAAGCAATGCAGGTATCTTTTTTAACTGCTCTACAGGTATTTCCATTTTACTCATCTGCGCATCCTCTTCGATGCGGTAAAGTTTTTCGGCTTCAACGACTACCGTTTCTAACTCAACAGAAGAACCAAGATTAAAATCAATAGTAGTGTCACGCTTTAGATCAAAAGACATTACTTGGTTGGCATATCCTATATAGCTAATCTCTAATTCGATCTCACCTGCCGGTAGCGTAAGGCTATAAAAACCATATGTGTTACTTACATTTCCCTGAGCAGATTTTTTTTCAAAAATATTTGCACCAAGCAATTTCTCTCCCGTACTCTTATCTGTCATATAGCCACTAATGGTATATTTTTTTTGAGCAAAGATGGAGCTGCTTATAAAAAGAAAAGAAAATAAAACCAAGATTGGTGACCAGACTAGTTTGATTGGTTTATTCATAAGGTGTAGTGGTTTTAATAATGTGTTCTGATTACTTTAATGCAAGAATAACCTATTTTATTACATTCAATTATATAAATTTCAATACTTAACTTTATGGTAATACTTAATTTGGCTTAGTTAATATTTCAAGTATCGTTTTTACAATAAGTTTTTTTGGGTGTATCGGTGCTGAAAAGCACCGCCGCGCCATTCGCCACTCCGTGTTCACTTCGGCCCTGCGGGCACCCAGGCTATCGCCTGTGTTGGCTACTACCGCTTACACAAAAGGATATGAAGAAAATTGAAATCGTTGTATAGGATTAAAATTTTTTTCACCATTACAATTGATTTCCAATTCTGAGCGCTTCTATACTTATTATTATCATGTCCTCAAGTGAAGCTGTTACAAATATTGATAATATTAGAATTACGTAGCTGAATGAAATTTTTTAATTGTGATAATAAACTTGCGTGAGATTGTTAGGAAATTGGAAAGTTCATTCTTGGAGGCCATTTGTCACGATTTTAAAAAAAGAAAAATCGCGCCAAATGGGATGATTCGCTAAATTCACCCAGGGCTGAAGCCCAGGGAAAACGCATCAAAATAATTGATATTCAATTGGATATAAGTTATTAACTTTCGACATATAAAAAATCGAGAGTAAAATGGCAGAAGCATCGACTAAAAAGGAAGGAGTGTTACATTTTTTAATTGGCAAATT
>CALIEI010000026.1 GCA_938022165.1 uncultured Saprospiraceae bacterium
CAGAAGCAATCTCAACTGCAACGCTCAGAGAAAATGAAAGTAGATCTGAGATTGATAGAATTATGGCAAAGAAATTTAAAAAATCAAATAAAGTATTCGGAGGTTCTAAATGTAGAAGAAGAAATTGAAAAATTGCACAAAATTAGTCAAGACGCAGTAGATCAATTCAATGAATACATCAAAGCTAAAAACAAGCGCTTTAAAGGAAGTAAATATTCACCTCAAAATGCAAAGAGCTTGCTTCATAAATCAAGGGCGAATGTTGAAAAAGCAATCGCTGGCTATAAGAATATACAGGTAGAAGATAATACCGCTAAAAATTTCATAAACAAGTCGATACGATTATGCGAAAGCTTATCTAGAAAAATAGATAGTGAGCTAAGATATATGGAGCGCTTGAAATGATATATCTCTGCAAAGAAAAACAATATGCAACTAATAAAAAGTTGCATATCAATACAAATTAGCTTTATTTGCGACTATGAGTAAGTTGCAAAAAGCAATTGATAAGCTTTTAAATCTTGATCAAGTATTTACATTTAAAGAATTTGAGTATTTACTTGTTAAACTAGGTTATTCCGAAAAGAAAACGGGCAAAAAATCTAGATCAAGAAAGGCTTACATCAATAGTAAAACTTTGCATATCATCCGAATTCACAAACCACATCTAGGAAATGAAATAAAAAGGTATGTTAAAACTTACCTAATAAGTGAACTTAAAAAACAAGGTTTATTATGAAAGATAAATTAAAATACAAAGAATTCATAGGAACAGTACACTATTCAAATTCTGATGAAATATTCTTTGGTAAAATTGAAGGAATCAATGACTTAGTAACTTTTGAAGGTGAAACGGTAACAAAACTAAAAAAGGCATTCAAAGAAGCTGTTGAAGATTATTTAGAAATATGCAAGGAAGCTGGTAAAGAAGTTTTTAAATCATTCAAAGGTTCTTTCAATATAAGATTGAATCCTGAATTGCATTCAAAGTTATTTGAGAATGCAACATTGGAAGGCAAAACGCTAAATCAGTATGTCAAGGAGGCAATTATTGAAAAACTTGCAAACTAGAAATTGGAATGCCGACTTAAAATAAAAAAGTGTTCACATCCATTTAGCTGATTGCAACGAGTGCCTACGCAAAGTTCAGTGGCTAACATCTTCGATATTAAACAAATCAACAAATAACCGTCTACTCTTTCACAAACCCAACACTCTCCACTGCATGTCTAACCTTCACTTTCACAAAATATGCACCAGCAGCTAAGTTGCTTACATCTATTTGCTGACTGACATTTTGATCTGTTATGTTTTCAATCAACTTAATCAATTGTCCATTACTAGAAACAATGGCAACATCACTTGTGCGTCCAGGCTCAATATTGAAGTACTCTACGTTAATGATATCAGAGGCTAGACTTGGGAACACTTTGACCCTTTCTATTGCGGTTTGTTCAGTGGGAGAGACAGCAACACTTATTTCTGGATTCACAATTGGTTCTAGATCATAGCTCTGAATAGAACGTCCAAAGGTAGCGGCCACCAATTCATTTTTGGCTTCATTCCATACTAAATCATAGACAGGAATAATAGTCATATTGGTGCCTAGTCTTTCCCATGTTTGTGCAGCATCTGTGGTGCCATATACACCAGCATCAGTAGCAACGAATATTATAGAATCTCCAGTAGCTGGAATTATTAAAATCTCGTTGATCGCAATACTTGGTAGATCGCCGGAGATATCTTCCCAAGTCTCTCCTAAATCATCTGAACGAAAAATCATAGCCGAATTATCATTGTCTCGATATCCAGAATGACAGGCATAGATAGTATTTGGGTAGGTGTCTGATGCAGCAACATCTGTCACATATTGATTGGGTAAGTTATCGCTTATACGATTAAAAGAGTTTCCGTCGTTTAGATTTCCTAACCAGATATTGCCATCACCAGTACCCGCTAGAACCATATTTTCCACTATAGGTGACTCATGAATGGCGGTAATGCTACCGTTCCGCGTAGTGCCATCTGGGCCATCCGTCAAGTCATCTGTGAGCGGTTCCCATATGGGCACAAATTCTCTATTGATGTAAAGTTTATTGGTACCTGTGATCATCTTGAATTCATCATGAATACTCATAATGTAGGGTGCATCCCAGTTAGTAGGTTCGCTTCGATCTATGCCGTCCGTAGCACCCTGAAAAATATAGCCCATATCATAGGTGGCATTGATACCTCCTCTTTGTGTTTCAACAAAAAATCGTTTCGGATCAACAGGATCAAAAGTCATTTGGAAGCCATCCCCTCCAAATATTCGAGGCCATTCATTGATGCTAGATATGTTGCCACCGGTACTACCATTATCTTGAGCCCCACCGTAATACAAATCTGGTTGATGTGGATTATAGGCTACTCGGTAGAACTGATTGGTGGGTATATTTTCTAGATCTGACCAATTTAAGTTTCCCTTATCGCTACGATACAAACCACCGTCTGTACCCAGTAAAATAGATTCATCTGCTAAGTAAACAAGGTCGTGCTTATCGGCGTGCACTTCATATGTCCACCATGGCGGAGAAGCGGCCTCCCAATTTTGTCCGGCATCTCGCGTGCGCCAAAGGTCTACACCCAAGAGGTAGACATCATCCGGGTCAGTGGGGCTAACTCTAATTTTTCCAAAGTACCAGGCAAATCCACCAAGAGGGCTAGGGCTTAGGTTATTTTGATCTGGGTCGATCGGGATAGGAAACCAGTTTAACCCAGCATTATCCGACCGATAGATACCTTTAAAATTTGAACCATCGGCATATAAAGCATACAATACATTTGGAGAGGATTCGCAAATGGCTATACCCACTCGACCATTTCTTTCATCATTTGGGAGGCCACCAGCTAGCGCAGACCAGGTATCTCCACCATTGGTTGTTTTGAATACTTTTGGTCCTTCGCCTGCTATGAGAGACACTGTATTATTTCTTATTCTATCCCAAGCCGAAGCATACATGATGTTGGGTTGTTGAGGATCGATCACTAGATCTATAACTCCAGTGGAGTCAGATAGAAACAATACTTGTTCCCAAGAGTCGCCTCCATTTTCTGATCGATACAAACCTCTTTCTTCCGTTCTCATAAATGGAATCCCCATAGTAGCGGCAAAGATTCTATCGGAGTCTGTTGGATCTATGATGATCTTAGAGACGATTCGTTGATCGGTGAGCCCTAAGTGCTCCCATGTAGTTCCTGCGTCTGTTGATTTGTAGACACCATCTCCGATAGAGGGAAATCCAGATATGTTTGGATCTCCTGTCCCCACATAAATGGTATTAGGGTCCTGTGGATCTAGAGTGATCTCCCCAATAGCAGAGAATATTTGATCGTCAAAAATAGGAATCCAGTTTTGTCCCCCATCAGTTGTTTTGAAAACGCCGCCTTTAGCAAATCCAGCGTACATTATATTTTCATTTTGGGGATGAACGGCGATGGTATTGATCCGTCCTCCGATATTGCCTGGCCCTTGTACTGTCCATTCATTTTCAAATCCACTATTTGATCTTGAAATTTCTATGGCATCCTCTTTTGCTTGTGTCAATCCTTTGGTGAATGCTTTCATCGAAAACTGACCATCAGGATTCATTCGCTGAAGAAAGAATTCTTCAGAAGGGCCATGTTTGATGTCTAGCTTGTCAGGGGTCTTTGTTTCTTCGACAATTGGGGTACAATTAAATAAGCCAGCAAGTAGCAATATGGATAAAACTATGTTTAAGCTTTTCACAAGTAGATTTTTAGTACGCTAAATATAACTATTTGATATGAAATGAGTTGAGTCTCCGTTTTATTAAATTGTCGGATTATTTTCATATACAATTAAAAATGGGCGATGCGAATAGCAGGAAGCCCTAATGGCTAAGGGAACGGCAGCGGCATCACACATGGCGGGTGGGCCTGGAGGTGCAATATTCTGCACCTCTCGTGTCGAGGACATGTGGGATATAGCAGAGTGCCCGACACAAGTTCATTTTTTTTTTCAAAATGAACGCTGTGATCGCCCCAAAATATGTCTGATAATTTTTTAAGAGTTAATGTCTGTGAATTATATTGCGCATTCAATTTATATATGTACACAGAAAAGCATCGCAATCAATATCATTTCAGCCCCCCATCTGACTGGATGAATGATCCAAATGGAATGGTTTATTATGATGGGGAGTATCATTTGTTTTATCAATATTATCCGGATGGTACCAAATGGGGACCTATGCATTGGGGGCATGCGGTGAGTAAAGATTTGATGCATTGGGAGCATCTACCCTTGGCGCTTGAGCCGGATGCGCTAGGATATATTTTTAGTGGATCAGTAGTCGTTGATTGGAAAAACAGCAGTGGTTTTGGGACTGAAGAACAAGTGCCTATGATAGCCATATTCACGCATCATCATCCTAAGCGGAAGGAGGTTGGGATGGGAGATCATGAGGTGCAAAGTCTAGCTTACAGTATAGATCGAGGACGTACTTGGACAAAGTATGCAGATAATCCAGTCATAACAAATACAAATAAGTTGTTCGATTTTCGTGATCCAAAAGTGTTTTGGTATGAGAAAATGGAACGTTGGATTATGGTCCTTGCGGCAAAAGATAGGATTCATATTTATTGTTCTGTAGATCTCAAGAATTGGTTATTTGAATCTGAATGGGGAATGCAATATGGTGAGCGAAAAGGAGTATGGGAATGTCCAGATTTGTTTCCCTTGCCAGTAGTGGGATATGATGAAGAAAAGTGGGTTATGCTGCTAAGTATCAATCCAGGAGGCCCTAATGGAGGTTCGGGGACGCAGTATTTTGTGGGTGATTTTGATGGTAATAAGTTTACACTAGATTCTTCATTTGCATCTAGAATAGAAAATGGAAAAGGAGAGTGGTTGGACTTTGGACCTGATTCTTATGCTGGGGTTACCTGGTCAGACATACCTAAGCAAGATGGAAGAAGATTGTTTTTGGCGTGGATGTCAAATTGGCTGTATGGTGAAAAAGTTCCGACGGACATATGGCGCTCGGCAATGACTCAAGTAAAGGAGCTGAGCTTACATAAACTGGAAGATCAATATCAACTGCGTGCTTCATTCGTAAAAGAGTTGGGCCAGATCGAAAGTGATCTAGTTGCTGATATTGCACCTCGTGTAGCAACTGAGAATCAAGTTTTGGTGGAAGGTTTGACCTCTGGTTTATATCGTCTGCAAATAGAAATGGACTGTGAGCCTGGCACTACATTCGGTCTGAAACTGCATAATGAGCAGGATGAGATGATGGTGATTGGATTCGATGCAAACACAAATAACTACTTTATAGATCGCAGCAAATCGGGCCTTATAGATTGCCATGAAGATTTTGCGAAAATGACCTTCGCACCTATTTCGTACGAACATAATACCATCAAATGGGACATCCTAGTGGACAGTGCCTCTATAGAAGTGATAGCTGATGATGGGCAGCTGCAAATGAGTAGTATATATTTTGCCAATGCGCCGCTCAGTTCAATTAGTCTGGTGGTAGGGGAAGGAAAAGTCGAAATTGTGGAAGGTAAAGCGACAGTCTTACAATCTGTATGGTAAATGTATCATTTGTCACAACATAAGACTAAAAAAGGTGTTAGATTTAAGCAAAATTCAGTCAAATGGAATTTATAACTACCATTTTTAACGCATTCATTGGATCTCTAAATTGGACTTGGAAGAATATCACTTTTCAAGTAGACTGGCATCAGAATTTTTTCTGGGGATTGGTTTTGATTTCATTGCTTGTTTGGGGTTTGGAATTGCTGTTTCCGTGGCGAAAAAATCAAGCTACTTTTCGTAAAGACTTTTGGTTGGATTGCTTTTATATGTTTTTCAACTTCTTTTTATTCTCTGCTGCGATATTGGGTTTTTATCAATTATTGGATAAAGGTTTTACCTCACTAGGATTGGGCCCAAAAGATCTAGCTATTATAGATCTGGCTAATCTACATCCTGTAGTGCAGTTGTTGATCTTTTTTGTGGTTTTAGATTTTTTGCAGTGGTTTACTCATGTACTCCTGCATCGTTTCGAGATTTTTTGGCGTTTTCATAAGGTGCATCACTCCGTCAAAGAGATGGGCTTTGCGGCTCACCTCAGATATCATTGGATGGAGAATGTATTGTATAAGCCACTGAAAACATTTGGTGTCATGATTCTTGGTGGATTTGAACCACAGCAAGCTTACTTGGTCCATTTTATTGCAATTGCTATCGGGCATCTGAACCACGCAAATATCAAACTCACTTGGGGCCCGCTGAAGTACTTAATCAACAATCCTGTGATGCATTTGTATCACCACGCTTATACTTTACCAGAAGGTAGAAATGGGGTGAATTATGGCATCAGTTTAAGCTTGTGGGATTATCTATTCAAGACCAACTATGTACCAGAAGATAGTGGCACCATAGAGATTGGGTTCAAGGGAGATGACGAATTTCCGCAAGACTTCCTTGGCCAGTTAACTACCGGATTCAGCTCAAAGAAGAAAGGATAAGGACAATAGACCAAAATCCTTTAAAATATTACAAGTAAATGATGCTGTTATATAGTATTATCACGGACAATAGCGTTTTCTTTGTGATATGAGACGTTTTGCAAATAAAGGTGGTGACGATGAGAAGGTTAAATTTGATCGTGAGAATTTTCGAGAGTCACTAAGGATATTTAGGTATCTCAAACCATATAGAATTGGTTTTGTAGTTGGGATGTTCCTATTGTTCGTTTCCAGTATGGTATTTATGGTTTTCCCTGGATTGTCTGGAGAGATGGTTGACATAGCTCAGGGCAATGGTCAATATGGTATAGATCTCACCCAAGTCGGATGGGTATTGGTCATCGTTTTATTTGCTCAAGGTTTTGTTAGTTATACTAGAGTAGTCCTCTTTGCCAATGTAAGTGAGCGAGCGATAAGGGACTTGCGTAAGGACTTATACAATAAGTTGATTACGCTCAATATTGAATTTTATGAAAAGAATAGGATAGGAGAACTGGTCAGCCGTTTGACCTCAGATGTAGAACGCCTATACAGTACTTTTTCTATTACGCTTGCTGAATTCTTCCGTCAGGTTATTATTCTAGTTGTTGGCGTTGGGTTTCTTGTTTACAATACACCTGCATTAGCCAAAGTGATGCTTCTTACCTTTCCAATTATTGTGGTTGGTGGATTTTTCTTTGGACGCTATATTAGACGTCTGTCAAAACAAAGGCAACAAGATCTAGCCGATGCTAATGTCATCTTATCGGAAACAACACAAAATATTCAATCTGTAAAAGCGTATACCAACGAAAAATTTGAAAGCAATAGATATAATAATGCACTGGAGAGTTTATTGAAGATTGCGTTGAAGTTTGCTCAAGGAAGGGCTATGTTTTCTGTCTATATAGTCAGCGTTATTTTTGGAGCATTGTTTTACATCGTTTACCAAGGCGCTGTTCTTTTGCAAAATGGTGAGATTACTGTGGGGCAGCTGATTTCTTTTTTCATGTACACCGGTATTATCGGAGCAGCGATAGCTGGCTTGGGTAATTTCCTCACGGAAATACTAGGTGCATTAGGGGCAACTGAGCGTATCCGTGAGATCTTAGATACACCAAGTGAGGTTGAATTGACAGCACTCGATAGTAAAACTGATCGCCTAAAATTATACGGGGAGGTCGAGTTTCGTGATGTGCAATTTCATTATCCTACTCGTACGGATATAGAAGTGCTACATGGTCTAAATCTCAAGATAGAAGCGGGCAAAAAGATAGCACTGGTCGGCGCCAGTGGGGCAGGGAAGAGTACCATCCTGCAGCTGCTGCAAAGATTTTATGATATACAGAAAGGAGACATCCTAGTAGATGGCAAAAGTATTTTTGAATACCCAATAGAGCAGTATAGATATAACCTCGGCCTTGTGCCACAAGAGGTCTTACTCTTTGGTGGAAGTATTCGAGAGAATTTGTTGTACGGAAAGCCTGATGCTACTGAAGCAGAACTTATAGAAGCGGCTAAGCAATCCAATTCTTGGGAGTTCATATCCCTATTTCCAGAAGGGCTTGATACGACTGTGGGCGAGCGTGGTGTCAAATTGAGCGGTGGTCAGAAACAACGTATCGCCATCGCCCGGGCTATATTGCGCAATCCATCGATTCTACTATTAGATGAAGCGACGTCTGCCTTAGATGCGGAGTCCGAACAGGTGGTACAGGATGCTTTAAACAATCTGATGCAGGGACGTACTTCGCTTATCATAGCGCATCGTTTGGCGACCATCCGCGACGCAGACCAAATCTATGTAGTCGATAAAGGGCAAATCATAGAACAAGGCACGCATGATGAATTGACTATGCTAAAAGAAGGGGTTTATAGTTCTTTGGCTAAGCTTCAGTTTGATGCGTAAGATGTTTATTCTTTAATTCGTTTATTTGTTTATTTGTTTATTCGTTAATTTGTTTAATCGTTTAACTGACTAATTCGCTAACAGACTAACAGGCTAACAAACTAACAGACTAACAGACTAACAGGCTAACAAACTAACAGACTAACAAGCTAACAGTCTAACAGGCTAACAGGCTAACAGACCAACAAGCTAACTGGCTAACAAGCTAACAAGCTAACTGGCTAACAGACTAACAGACTAACAGACTAACAGACTAACAAGCTAACAAGCTAACTGGCTAACAAACTAACATGCTAAATTCAAAACCTTTATAAAATGAAAGCCACAGGTAAGTGTCCAAAATGTAACTCCATAAAAATCACTAAGGTAGAAAGGAAATCTTCCACTTCTCACAAGTTCTATTACGGAAGAGTTTTTGCAAAGACGGAGAGATATGACATTTATGTATGTACCCGTTGTGGTTTTACGGAGCGGTATGCAAAGTTGTCAAAGAAGTTTCTGGTTTGGGCAAAAGATAATATAATAGAACCTATCGAGGAGGATAATGACTTTGTATAATCTTGAGATTTGGTAAGGTACCATCTGGCATAAAAAAAAGCTCCATGCGCATTGCGCATGGAGCTTTTTTATTTGCTGGTTTAGAATTACATTTTTCCTTTTGCAGCGTACTTCTTGATGAAGTCTTCGTTACGCTTGATATAAGGCTTGTAATCAGCAGCCTTAGCCAAGTCCATTGACTTTTGAGAAGCCATCAAAGCATCTTTGTATTTACCAAGAGCAGCTAGGATTTGAGCTTCCTTGTACACTTGCCAAAACTTAGGATCCGATTCGTTAGCTTTTTGCACATATTCTAAAGCCTTATTTAGATCTTTATTATTTTCAAAATAGTAGTTACCAGCAGCATAGTATTCTGCTTTAGATACACCAGCCAATGCAGCATCGATAGAAGCCATAACTTGATCATCAGTACCTAATGAAATAGGCATTGAAATCATATAGTCACCCCACATCAAATTCAAGTCTGCACCATCATTTGTAATGTCAGCAAATTCAAAAGTTAAAGTTTCATAAAAGAATGGAGAATCCATTGTCTTAGTAGTGAATCTTGCTACTTCGTTAGCCTCGTCATACTTAGATACGTTACCACCTAGTCCTAAGTCCGTTGTCAACATTACTGTCCAATTGGTCTTATTCGGAATAGAATAAATAGCGTACTTTCCTTTTTTTACTTTTTGACCACCAATCATTGCGTCAGATCCAAAGTCAATTTTAGTAGAACCATTAGCTCCAGTTCTCCACATCTGATCCCAAGCTTCTACTTCAACAAATAATTCTCTTCCCTTTACATTTGGTCTAGAATAATCAAGTGATACAGTAGTTAAGCCTAAACCTTGTTCAATTTTACAGCTTTGACTTGGCGCAGGTGTTTTTATTTGCGCATCAGCCATTACAAAAGTGATTGCTGCTAAGCAGATTGTAAATAATACTTTTCTCATTTTAAATTAGATTTTATGAATTTTCAATTGAGTACAAAAATAGGGTATTATTAAGGTAATTTGATAAAGAATTGGCTATTTATTGTTGAGTCCAAGTAAAAAGGGCTTTAAGGTCGAATTTGTTCAAACCATTTACGAACAATTTTTTCAGCAGGTTTATCCTTTACTGTGTAGCCCGTATCATTTGGCCCTCCATCTAAAAACCAATCGTAGATGATAGCCCCATGAAAATTCTTATCGGACGCCCAAACTGCCAGGAAGGCCTCATAGCAGTCTTTTTGTTCCTCTAGATCCACGACATCGCTGGCATAATAATTCCAGGGGTGCATATTAGTACCATCCTGAGAGGCATAGCCTAGTTCTGTAAAAATGATCGGTATATTATTCTCTTTTTGAAAATCTAGAATTTCTTTTTTGATTCTGTACCAGCTAGACCTCAAAGACCATTTGCTTGGTTCTGGATTGGTAGTGAGGTCAAAGTATCCAGATAGGCCTAAATAGTCTAACTTATCCAAAAAGCCCAAAGTTTGATATGCATCCCAATTGGCAGCATAGTTGAGTTTGCCATTATATACACCTTTAATTTCATCAATGATGTCTTCCCATCTACCTGTGTACTGCTGAAGATTGACCAGCTCAGATCCCACCGTAAGCATTTCTACATCATGTTTTTCCGCCAAATTGGCAATGCGTAGGATCATTTTAGAATAATATGAAAACCACTTATCCAGATCGTATGGCTCTATCAAACCCCTCCAGTTGGATCCTGATGGATTGGACAATAGAATAATTGGCAGGATAGTGACTTTGAGATCCTTCTCTTTTGATTTGATTAATATGTTTTCAAATTGAATCCAATATGACTCAAATCCTTTATCAGAGACTATCCGAGAAGAGTAGATATTTTCCTGAAAAAATTTGATATTAACTTGTATCCATTCGGCACCCAGATTAGAGATTTCTTCAACTTGTTGTGAATAGTCATAGGTGTAATCAAAACTATGCATGGCTAATGTCACTCCATTTATGACTTCATTTACTTCAGTTCTATTTGATTGAGCATCTGCACTGGACAAGAAGAATAGAAGTAGACCAGCTATTATTAAAGAAATTCTTTGCATAAAAATTAATTAACTAGAAGTAAACAAAGGTAGTATATATTGGGTTCTGAAATTGATTGTATCTTTCCTTTTTTGCCGTATGAGATATCAAATATTTGAGGAATCTGACTTAATTTTTACATTCAACGATGATTGGGTGGTCAAAAAGTATGATAATCATGCCTACTTCAAGACATTAGCGGGTTATGGCCTCAAAGGGGTAGATTTCGTGGGGGTTTACCAGATGAATCAACTTTTCTTGATCGAGGTGAAAAACTATAGGCAAAGAACATATAGCCCCGTATTACCAGATTGGTCAGATTTGGAAGGGGTTCCGGCTCCATTGATTCACATATTTTTGGAAAAGATTGAAGACTCTTTGAAATTAATCAGGGTCGTATATCGATTTCTGGAGAGAAAATGGTGGTTTATTATTCTCCGAAAGCTAAATAATTTTATCCGAAGAACAAGATTAAATAAAGACTGGAAATTTTGGGATAAGGTATATCAGTTAAGTTGTACCCAGGATAATCTAAACTATGTCTTGTTATTGGAGTTAGATTCAAAATTTCTTAAAGAATCTAAGATAAATGAAGTGAATTTCAAAAAACAATTGAATATTACACTCGAAAAGGAGATCGACAAGATGGAATATAGTCCTTTTATTATATCCAAGGCGACAGATATTAATGCTTTGCCAGGATTGAAAGTCGAATTTTCGAATTCAAAAAAAACAGGTACTGAATGAGATTTTATTCCCACTCAATACCTTTTACACAGTAACCTACCATTACTCTTTACAGCTTGATCAATTTGTCTAGTACAAATTGATTAACTGCTGTATCGTATATTTTTAATATGTACACACCAGCTTGTAATGCTGATATATCAATCTGTTGCCTTGGATTGTTTATTACTCCTTTGTATATAATTTTTCCTCTCAAATCAATGCATTCATATTGAAGACTTAAGCCTTGATTACCTTCTATTATAACAAAGTCATTTGCTGGATTGGGATAGATGTCGATTATCTGATCCCCGATTTGATGCGTTGCGCTGACTAGATCTTCTCCATCACAGTCTTCATCTATTCCATTATTAGGGATATCTATCGCATTAGGATTTATATTTGGATCATTATCATCACAATCTTCTGATGCAATGAAGCCATCATTATCATTGTCAACTTGTAGCACGCAATTTTGCTGAATCTCCTCTTGATTATCACAGTTCGTTGCATTATTCAATACTGTAGCCTCATTACCATCATCTAAGTAACTGCATACTGCTACTATATGGCAAGAGTCTAACTCAGGATTTTCTGTTATGGTGATATGTCCATCTATATTGCCTAGATTATGTAAGCCTTCTAGCCTAGTTAATTTGGTTTCTTGTATATATAACTCATTACCTAATACTTCCAAGTTTGACAGAGATTCGATATTTGAGAATTCAGGCGAATCTTTTAGTATTAAGCTTCCTTGTATCCGCTCTAAATTATCAAGACCTGACATGCTATTGATCAAAGTGTTTTCAATAGTTAAATCTCCAGTAATGAATCTTAAATTTGTCAAGCCATTCAAACTTGCAAGACTTTGATTAAATTCTATTTTTAAATCTCCCGATATGCTTTCTAGTTGATCTAAACCAGAGAAAGTTAAAAGATCATTGGCTGGAGCTACAATTAGATTACCAAGAGTCTGTACGCTGCCCAAACCCTCTAGCGTAGTCAAGCTACAATTACCCAGTTCCAAACCCCCAATTATAATACTTAGAGATTCCGCTCCTTTAAGATTTGTGAGTTCTTGATTTCCAATAACAGTGAAGACACCATCTATTTTACTTAAGCTGCCTAGTCCTTCAAGGCTAGTAAGGCTAGGGTTCGCATTTAGCGTAAAATCATCGCCCAGTCGTTCTAGATTCCCTAAGCCGGCGAAGTTTTGTAAATTTTGATTTCGTGCTATTTCAAAATTGTCTTCAATACTTGTAAGCTCTCCAAGGCCAGAAAAATTCTCTAACAAGGGGTTATCTTGAAGTATGAATTTTTCACTGATGGTTTCCAAATCATTAAATCCCGTTAGCACTTGAAGTGAAGCATTATTGATTATCATCAGATCTCCTCCGATAATATTTAATTCGCTCAAACCAATTAAAGTGGCAAGTGAAGGATTGTTGGTTATTTCAAGATTTCCATTGATAAAGTCAATATTGTTTAAGCCATTAAGCCCATCTAAGCTATCATTTTCATTAATTATAAAGTTACCACCGATAGACACTAGTTTGTTGAGGCCATCGAGATTATTTGGGCCATTAAATGAATTGAGCATATCGTTTTTCTGGCACCTAAAATCTCCTCCAATTCTATTCAAATTATCAAATCCTTTGAAGTTACGAAGTGAATTGTTTCGTTCGACGATTAGTCTATTCCCGATATTGGGCAAAGATTCTAAGCCAGCAAAATTGTCTAATGAATTATTCTCTAGTATTATTAAATCACTGCCTACATTTTTTAGCTCTTCTATTCCTGAGAAGTTGATAATGTTCATGTTTTCTCTCACCTCAAAATTTTCACTAACCTCAACTAAATCATTTAGTCCATCCAAAGTCTCAAGCATAGTACCTTGAATAATGATGCTGCCCTCAATAAAAGTGATATGACTAAGGCCATTTAGATTAATAATGTCATCGCCAACTATAAAAATATTTCCGCGGATTCTTTCGCAATCAGGAAATGTTGATCTGAAATTATCTACATCTATTTGCTCATCAATTATGTAAGAGCTAATATCACATGGAGGTAATTCTTCATACATGATACTAGTAATCGTATTTGTGACAACTGGAGGGTTGAAATCAAAAAAGATACTAGCAGTATTTTCGATAATAGTCCCCTCGGGTATATTTTGTCTTGCCCTTATGCGGTAGGATAGGGCTCCTTGACTACCTAGATAATTAGTGGTGCTATCTGGCAATAGGATATCATCAAACTGGAAAGTTAAAATTCTACCTTCTATTATTTGTACATCAGGAGAAAGCTCAAATTCAGCCCCGATTAATTCAAACGTATTAGGATCTAAATTGTCATCCAATGTATCTCTTATGACCACTTGGAAAGCAGTATCATTTCCGGTGTTTTGAAATCTAATTCTGTATCTAAGGAATTCATCTATCAAATTGATATTGCCTTCTCTTGATGGGAATATGGCTTTATCATTTGGGTCAAAACTGCATTTCAATTCCGTTAGGTAATTAAATTCGGCAAGCCTTTCATTATTGCCATCTAGAATATGACTATTGAATTCTAGCATAGTGCCCAAAGGGAAATCTACTGGAGAAGGTATTTTTACTCTTATTCTTTTGCAGTCAATTTGACCAGCTTGAACTTGACTATAATCATAACCATATAAACCATCTGCTGTAACTTCGTCTGGCGTATCTACAAAAGACACAATATCAACTCTTTCATCTAGGTCTAAGAAATATCGACCACTTTGTGCTACAAAGCCTGTGTTCTTAGCGCAAACTTCAACTTCAATTTCAGTTAAACATCTCGCCTTTGGGCTAGATACATAAGTAAGCATAGTGATTTCTTCGCTATCCGAAATGACTGGTCTTATACCTACGCTGATAGGATCAGGGATAATACCACTTTGGATATTAAAATCGAATTGATTATCACCTGTAGTCACTAACCAGTCAGGAAATTGAACTTGATCAAACACTAAAGTGTAGTCCCCTTCAGGTAAGCTTACTCGCCTGATAGATTCATTGTTGCCCATATAAAATCTAATATCCTCATCTTCGACTTCTAGAAATCCATCCGCGTAGTTTGGTTCATCATTATTGCGCTCTCCATTTTCATCTAGGTCAAGAAAAATCTCAAAAGTAATAGGGTGGATGAAATCACATCCTTCTTCTACTTCTTGATTAGATTCACAGCTTGGGCCATTATTCTCAAATGTGTAATCTAAATCAGCGCTAAGATTTGAGCAAATAAAATCTGTACTACAATCCGTAAGAGTAGTATTCTCGATTATTTCAAGACGCTCTATTGCTTCAAGATTCAAGTTTAGTGCATACAATTCTGTTAGTGCTCCATTTGCGATTATACTATGAGATCCAAAAATTAATTCAAGATTGTTTAATCCAGCTAAACTTGTCAAATTTTGATTGTCTGAGATATTCAATCCACCAAGGACGTCCAAATTGGCTAGTTCATCTAGATGCTCTAATTCAGTACCAATTATGGATAAAGCACCATTGATACCTGTTAGATTTTCTAATCCTTCAAGATTTTCAAGCATAGGTAAGTTTATCAATTGCAATTCTCCATTGATAGTAGTTATTTGTTCTAATGGTGCAAGAGAAGTAATAGGGTCGTCAGATAGATTGCCGGATAAGTCAGAGTCAAGAAGAACTAAGTCTCCATTAATGGTAACACAGTCCACAAAATCAACAAGTAAAGTGTCTAGCTGTGTTTGTGTCCATAGAACAGTACTGCCAGCGATGCAAAAGTCCGTAAGGTCAATTACGTCTACTTGATTGCTACTTACTACTATATTGTTGTTTTCATTCGTTTCTACAACCTTGTTATTGAAATCTATATGGGAAATGAGATAATGAGGCCCTTCAATGTTTGTTGGGATTATGACACTTGCCGGAGATTCACTGATTTCTCCAGGGTTGTTAAATCCCGTAAAAATTTCACCACCCAATGAATCTACATTGATATCTAATTCTGTATCAAGTGAAAAGTAGGTTCTGATAACAATAGAATCAATATCAGCAACACCTGATCCGATATTGCCTACGTTTACTCTATATGGCATTTCTTGGCGACTACCGGTGGAGTCAATAGGATTACCTTGATCATCTGGCCCAATGTATAATTCTGATAAAGTCAAATCTGGTACTAAGGCATCGCAATTTAATTCTACCACATAAAAGGCGGTCCTTAATCCATTCGCTAGACTCCATTTGCCAGTGGCAAAATTCATGATACCAAAATCTTGATCATCATCATTTACAAATGGTTCATCAAAATTTGTATAACCAATATCTTCACCTGAATCCCAATTCAATTCTCCTTCATTATCCCGATCATTAATACCAATGAATACATCTTCAGGTAAACCAATTTGACCTATAAATGAGAGTATAGCATTATTTTCTTCAGCATCTTCGAACGAAACTAAACTTGCATTTCCATTCGCTATTTGACTAGTTGCTTGCTGAGCATTAGCCCAAGTGGATCTAAACTCTGATATAAAATAAGTATGGCCATTAAATTCACCCAACAAGGATAGGTCTTCTATTTCATTAGGGCAATTCGGATTTAAACAATTTGATTGCACTTCTTCTACATCTCTGCAACCTATATTATTGCCTTCAAATGAAATTCCATTAGTGCTGAAATTTTGACAAATAACATCTAAGTCACATTGACTAAGATTGGGATTGTCTTCGATTATAATGTCTCCACCAATAGCAGTAATGTTATTTAGATTACCTATACCAGTAAGGGAGTTGCAAGCTTGGATAATAAGTGATCCACTTATCTGTGTGATATTTCTTAGAGGGAAAAGATTGATTATAGGATCTACTTGAAAATCTTGAATGAAAAGATTTCCAGAAATCATTTCGCAATTAGGGTAGTCCTCTAAAAATGCATCTATATCATCCTGCGAATTTAGGTTTACATCACCAGAAGGACAGTCTTGAGCTGCCACATTAAAGAAGCATAAAAAGGAAATAAC
>CALIEI010000027.1 GCA_938022165.1 uncultured Saprospiraceae bacterium
CCCATGATGAATACGTTTTCATCTCTACGCATTTCTTCAGACATCGCCTCTCTTAATGCTTCTCTTACTTGAATTTCTCTACTCATTATTATGATTATTTAAGCGGCAAATATAATAATTGATTGCCGTTTTGTTCTTGATTAATACGAAAGAAATCTAAGGATGATCTAAATTAATTGGTCTATTCAAAGATAGAATTGGCTTTATTATTCAATACTTTTAGAAAAAACATGCAAAATAGCCTCAAAGTGTCTATTTTCGTCCATGGTTGACATGGAAAACACAACTTTCGCATGATTTTTGAGTTATTTCATCGAAATCAAAATATAATGTAACTAATAACCGTTCATACGTTATTAAAGAAAGTTTTAACATGAGAAAGAGAAAAAATCAATTATTCGTTTTAGCAGCAGTTTGTATGGCTTCATTATCTTCTTGTAATAGAGGTGTAGGATGTCCAAACAACTTTTCAATAGAGTCAGAAACTATAGAAACACTTAGTACAGTGGTTTCTTCTTTCTTGTCACTATTGTTCTAATACATTGCATGATAACGAGCTGTTCACAACTAGTGACGGCTCCCACACCCTACTTTCCTCAAAATTTCAAGTTCCATATCATTCCAGACATGGGGCTATCGGTGAAACCCAACATGTATTTATAGATGCAGGTTTCAAATCCAAATTAAAACAATCTACTATTTCTATACTTGACATAGGTTTAGGCACTGGCCTAAATACACTTATGACTTTAATGGAAAATGAACGCATTAAAGCTTCCGTGTATTATGAAGCCATAGAAGCATTTCCGATTACAATAGATGTTGCTAAGAACATCAACTATCCTCAACTATTATCTATAGATGAAAAGTCTTTCATGCAATTGCATGAACTGGAATGGAATCAAGATCATAAGATCAATTCTCACTTTATCTTTCATAAAAAACAAGATCGTTTTGAGGACTTTCAAACGGAACACAAGTTTGATGTAATTTATTATGACGCTTTTGCTCCAAACGCTCAGCCTAACTTATGGGAGGAAGAGATACTCGGAAAAATGTATGCCCTACTTAATCTAGATGGCGTACTGGTTACCTATTGTGCGCAAGGTCAATTTAAAAGAAACTTGAAGGCTGTAGGATTTAGTATTGAACCGCTGCCGGGTCCGGTAGGTAAGAGGGAAATGACTAGAGCGAGGAAGCTTGTTAGCTTTTAGCTTGTTAGCTTGTTAGCTTGTTAGCCGTTTAGTTTATTAGCTTGTTAGGCTGTTAGCCTTTAGTCAATTAGCCGTTAGCTTTTGGCTATTAGTAACAAACAAAAAAAGGAAAACACCTTTGGTATTTTCCTTTTTTAATTTTTTGTTTTTCAAACTTGTTTATTCTACTCGTTGATTCCGAGGTAGGCTTCTAAAACCCATCCTACTTGACCATTGTATTCTACCTGAGCGAATCTGCTATTCACACCATCTAAGTTGATGCTATTTTGAGAATAGCCCAATACTTTCATTTGACTATACTCTGGGATACGAATACTATGTGTCGGCGCACCCATGTCTGGAGCCGTTCTAAATGCAAGACTTCCTCCATTACTATTGGTAGTGGCCATCATACCTACTGCATTACTTGAAGGCGCAGCTTCCATGGTATTCAATTCTGGAAGGGGCATTGAATTGATGGTAGGTTCATTTGCTTGCGCATTTACTTGTGCTTTAAGCGCTTCAATCTGTGCTTTCATATCTGCAAATACAGAACTATCCGCAGTCTCTACATTGGCATCCGCAGCATTTGAAGTTTGTACTTCATCCAACTCATTACATAAGTCATCACAAAACTCTTCTTGCGAAGGGGTATAACTTGTAGCAGGATCATCTGCTTGCTGTTGACGGTTTTTGAACCTACCTACAATATTGTCAAAAACGGATGCATCGGCAGTTTTAACGTTGGGGTTACTTCTGTTTCGATTTTGCACTTCTTGAACTACTTTCTTCAAGATGGTGCCCATTACATTTCCTAACATACTTTTAGATTTTTATTTGCTATAAAGATATATAAATATGTTGGAATTCAAACTCAATCACCTTATAATCAATGCGCTATAGCTTTTTATCCATCTAGACGCTCTAGAAACAAATCAGCAGCTTCATGATGCGCAGTTTGCTTCTCTACATTCATTTTGTCGTACATGCGTACCAGCATTCCCAACCTTGGGTTGCTCAAAAAGAAATCTCGATGCACATCCATAAATCGCCAAAACAAACCATCCCATGTCTTATGCCATTCCTCTTTTTTGTAGTTGCTCATTTTGAAAATATAATTGGAACCACTTATATAGGGCTTAGTGGCAAAGATTCCTCCATCCGCAAACTGACTCATCCCATATACATTGGGTACCATCACCCAATCATAGGCATCAATAAATAACTCCATAAACCAACGATAAACTTCTTTTGGGTCGAACTCACATAGCAGCATAAAATTTCCCAAAACCATGAGTCGCTCGATATGGTGACAGTATCCAGTTTTCAGAATCTTTTTTATGGTATCGTCTATCGGTTTTATTCCTGTGCTGCCATCATAAAATGAAGCAGGAATTTTACGGTCAAATCCCCAATAATTTTTTGTTCTAGCATACACTCCTTTGGTTTCATACATCCCTCTGATGAATTCTCTCCAGCCCATAATTTGACGCACAAAACCTTCAAGTGAGTTCAGGGAAACATAATATTTCCCTGCGTAGTCGATGGCTTCTTGTACTATTTCCATTGGCAATAGCAAGCCGACATTTAGCATAGGTGTCAATACACTATGATGCAAAAAAGAAACTTCTTTCACAATTGCATCTTCATAGTCTCCAAACCAATGAAATCGATTAGTAAAAAAATGCTCGAGACTTTCTTTTGCAGCTTTATGCGTGTAGGGATACAAAGGAGAATCTGATAAAATTCCAGGATTATTCTTAAAGTTAGATTTTACATAAGTCTTAGCTTCTTCCCAAAATGTATCTCCCTTGGGAACATAATGCATAGGTACAGTTCGACTCTTTGGAAACTTCTTTCTATTATCTCCATCATAACTCCATTTTCCACCAAGGGGTTGGTCCTCGCCCTCTAATAGAATTTTATGTTTTATTCTTTGCTGCTTATAAAATGAAGTTTGGAAGAATGACTTTTTTTCTGGCTTGAAAAAGGATTTTAGCTCTTCTCTTGAATTGATAAAAAGCTTGTTTTCATATTCGACTACCTTTAGCTTATTTTTTTCTATACCCGCCCTCAAACGTTTTTCAAGCCAAAAATCAGTTGGATTCATATAGTAGATTTCACCAAAACCTTTCTTCTTAAGATAAGGAATCAGCTTACGAATATCCGACTCCCTTTGAGTGCTCTGTATGTAGACAAGTTCTTTTTTATTTTCCAGTTTTGCTGCATAGCTTTTCATACTTGCTCGGTGGTAAGCAAGTTTTGCTTTGTGAAAATCAAATTCTTTAAAAAATAGATATTCTTCCACAAGATAAACTTGTGCATCCTCCTTAAAGCCTGGATGTTTAAGGTATAATTGATGCGGAAAAATAATGAGTGCTTTTTTCATTTTATATTTTTGGGGAGTCTAGATCTGAATGGCTCAGCACCGAGCCGTGCTATTCAGATCTAGACCGGGTCATCCGCTTGTACTTATACCCTCTGGTCTTTTTCTGTATAGCACTCACTTGTCTCCTCATCGGAGCCATCGTTCGCGCTTACATCAAATGTCCCAGTTGGCATGCGTACCACTTCTACCCCTCTCCCATTTTTTTAATTAAGCTTGTTTCTCTTTATGGATTTGATGCCCATATTTTTTCTATTTGGTCTTATGTGCGTTTTGAGTATTCTCTTTTGTTCTTCTTTTACTTTCAACAATTTTCTGTGACCCCATATTTTATCCCGTGCTTGTTTTGCTGCTTCCTTGGGTGGCACTATTGGATTTGGATAATCAATCCCAACCTTAAATCCATAGGTCATCTCCTCCATCGGCGTCATTATCCAAGGCTCGTGAATGAACTCTTTGGGAACATTGTTTAGCTCTGGAATCCATTGTTTGATAAATATGCCATCTGGATCGTGCTCTTGAGATTGTTTTATAGGATTATAAATTCTAACTGTATTGGTGCCCGTTGTGCCTGCTTGCATTTGTATTTGA
The DNA here is from genome assembly GCA_938022165.1 of uncultured Saprospiraceae bacterium. Lineage (GTDB taxonomy): Bacteria > Bacteroidota > Bacteroidia > Chitinophagales > Saprospiraceae > JALZVN01. Next base: position 4,171 of record CALIEI010000027.1, read on the forward strand.
GGATAGTGTATTCCAGGTTCGTAATCTAGAAATAAACGAGCCATGTGATAGACTCCAACTCTCCAATCTAAATCCAAGTGGTGCGTATAGAAGGATACTACCATAGCGCGCATTCGAAAGTTGATCCATCCCGTCTTTATCAAACACCTCATACAAGCATCTACAAGTGGGTAACCCGTATGCCCTGTCTCCCATGCCTTTAAATGCGCATTGTTTTCTTTTCGCTTTAAAGATTCATAGCCTCTATTGACGCAGATTATTTCATAGGCGCATTCTACTTCAAACTTTTGGATAAAGTGGTCTCTCCATTTTAGCCGAGTCATCATACCAGAGAAAGCACGTTTATTTGCATCATAATTAGGATGATCATTGACATGAAATAAAGCTTGCTTTAAGCTAATATTTCCCCATGCGAGGTAAGGTGAAATGCGGCTGCATGACAGACGACTTTCTCTCGGCTTACTTATTTGCCAATGATAACTTTTACCTCTTTCCGCTGTAAACGATCTCAGATATCGCCAAGCATAATCTTCTCCTCCCGGTTGAAAGTTTTTATTTTCGATAGTCCATACTTCTTCTAAATCTTTAGGTAAAGGATAAGGATTATCAAAATTTATATCATTTTGAATCTTGTAGGTATTAGCAATAATAGGCCGAACCATTTCTGCATACCAATGCTTGTCCCAATATTTACGGTTTTTAATGCCACGCTGAATTCCACCTCTTTGTTGCTCATTCCACACTACTCCATTTTCTTTACAGATTTGTTTTACCGCCCTATCTCTGTCCCAAGTAATTTGTATCCCGCTTTCTCGATAGGAATAGAGTTGTCTTACCTCGAATGAATTGAATAAGGAAGCCATCACTTCTGTAGCTTCTGCATGACAGATTAAGACTTGCTTACTGTATGCTTTTAGCTTGCCTTGAAGATGCAGTAAACTTTGATGTATAAATCTGAGATGTCTTTCAGAAGTATCTGGATAAGCCATCATACTTGGTTCGAAGCAATAGAAAATAAGGTAAGGTAAGCCGGATCGTTCCACTAGAAACAAAGGCTTATGGTCTTGTGATCGAATATCTCTTTTTAACCATACCAGATTAATCTTTTGTTTGTCCAAGAGTCAAGATTTATTTGACAGTAGACATTCCTCCATCAACGTGCAATATCTGACCTGTCATCCAACTCGCTTCTTCACTCAATAAAAAATTGGCCATAGAAGCAATATCTCTAGGTTGGCCAATTCTATTCAGCGGATGACGCTCTGCATTTGCAGTTCGCTTCTGATCTGTATTAAGAATTTTGGCTGCCAGTGGTGTATCTGTAAGCGATGGTGCTACGGCATTAACCCGAATCGTTGGAGCAAATTCTGCAGCCAGTGATTTGGTTAATCCCTCAATGGCTCCTTTCGACGCTGCAACTTGTGCATGAAATCCAAAACCTTTTTGCACTGCTACCGTGCTAAACATCACAATGGATGGATTATCTCCCTTTTTCAATTTTGGAAGACATTGTTGAATGGCTTTTATTGCCCCCACCACCTGCAAACTATAATCTGCTAAATAATCTTGTGGCTTCAAGCGATGAAATGGTTTCAAATTGATACTCCCAGGGCAATAAACTAGACCATCTAAAGTCTCAGGTAAGAAGTCTAATTCGAAGTCTGTAGTCACATCTAAGGCATGCGCATGAATATTTTGCTTGCTTTCAAATTCATTTTGATGAAATGTGGCAAAAACTTCATTGCCATTCGCAGCTAACATTTCTGCTAAGCTTTGCCCAATGCCAGAGGAGGCACCTATAATTAAGTATTTTTTCATAAGAAGAAAACAGTATATTCCTCATTATGTTCAATACGCTTTAGAGTGGCTTTTAGTCTTGTATCTCTACTACCAGATCCACTTCTACAGCTATATCTCCCGGTAAAGAAACCATGCCAACAGCCGCACGTGCATGTTTACCACGCTCTCCAAATACTTCGATCATGAAGTCTGAAAAACCATTGATTACCTGAGAATGTTGCGTGAATTCAGGCGTTGTGTTTACCATTCCAAAAACTTTCACCAAGCGGACTACTTTATTCAAATCACCTAACTCTGCTTTTAGTACACCCAGCTGATTGATGGCGACCAATTTGGCTGCTTCATATCCTTCCTCAGTAGTCAGATCTAGTCCTACCTTACCTGTTATATTCTTACCATCCGGCTTACTAGGACCCTTACCTGAAAGAAATAATAAATTACCCGTTCTTACAGCTCTAACGATATTAGCTCCCTTTGCCGCTTTAGGCGTTGGTATAGTGATGCCCATATCTTCTATTTTTTGCTCCACATCATAATCATAGAGTTGAGTTGGGCTAGCCACCTTCGTTTGAGGTGACTGACAAGAAAAGAAGAGAAATAATATAGAGGGCAAAAAAAGTAATGTTTTCATAATTTAAAAGGGTTGTGGTTTTTATCGAACTAAATCTGGTTTATAAATCTTACTGGTTTGCTTCAGCGTTGGCAATTATATATTCTTTACTTTCCTTCAATTGAGTCAGTTTTGCTTCTGACTTAGCTTGATATTTTTTGATAGATGCAATGATACGTTCCATATATTTCTGAGTGGTGATAACACGACTGAGAGATACTACCACATCATTTTCAACAACCCAGTCTGTAATCAAACTATCATGAAAGTGATCTTGAAAATGCATGAGCTCTTCAAAGGTAGACATGCTCGTATTGGGCTTAAACTGAAATATATCATCCAATTCTTTTTTTAATCTTCGCATCTCTCTATTGGCCTGATGCGATATCAGATGTGCCTTGTCCATATAGGCCTTCTTATATGCCTTACCGTGTTGGATTTCATTATAAAAGTGTCCCCAGTTATCATACTGTTGAGCATTTTTCAGTTCTCGCTCCATCCCTATTAACGATTTTGAGACACTCAATGCCACTTGATATGCTTCATACAATTCTCTTTTGTATTGAATGATATCATTGATGGCTGTATTTACTTCCAACAGTCTTTTATGCGTAATTGGGTATTCTTTTACCTGTTGATTATCCAGATCAATGGCCATATTGAGCTTGGCTTTTAGGTCTAATTTTTTTTCTACTTTTTCAGCAACTATCTTTTGCTCGAATTCAAGTAACTCTATCGCCTTCAAGCATTCTTGGTACTTTAATGCTGCAAGTAAATACTCTTGCTTGTTTAGTTCATATTGTTCGTCCTCATTTACTAAAGTTTGACTGAATAGTCTCTTGATACTTGGTGATTCGGGTTTTTCTAAAACTTCAGCTATCGCATCTACTATTGCCGTAAGACTTCCGATTTCCTTTCTCAGTTTCTCTAATTCTTGCTGGATGTATTCCAAATGCTTTTCAGCAATCAAAACGGATTTATATTCTTCTATTAGTTGATCTAATGTTTGCATTCAGTTGATTGTTTTTGTTTGACATCTCAAAATAAGAAAACAATTGAGAACATGACAATAAGGGCGAGCCGAATAGGTGGAAGCCCTAGTGGATAAGCGGTAGTAGCGTTATACCCAGTAAGTAGAGCTTGGACCTTGGCCTGGGTGTAGTAGCGAATGACGCGACCCGAGTGTAGTTTGGAGCCCTTGCCAGGTGCAAACGAAGGGATAGCCCCAAATTCTTTTTATTTACTTAACTCTGCTCTTCTTCCAAACCCTAATGCTCAATACTCAAAACTCTTGCTCTTGCTGATTTCGCTCTTGCTGAAATCGCTCTTGCTCTAAACTCAAAACTCTTGTTGACATCTCTAATACCCCGCCGCTTGACCATCTTTACGCGACTCACTAGCTCCAAAATACACCTTGCGCTTAGCATCCCACATGATCGCTTGATAGCCACCAAATCCGCCGACACGTTGACTAATCTTATGACCACGCCTACTGAGATTTCTCAATACCTCATTACTAATTCCGGACTCTAAGTACACGGTACCGCCATCAGTCATTTGCTCACCAGTGGGTTGGCTGGAGCCTGTATGCATCATACGTGGTGCATCCCCTGCTTCTTGCAAATTCATATCAAAGTCTACCAAATTGATCACTATCTGAGCATGACCTTGTGGCTGCATTCCACCACCCATCAAGCCAAAACTTACATAGGGCTTACCATCTTTAGTGATGAAGGCAGGAATGATCGTATGAAACGGACGCTTGCCTGGAGCAAACACATTAAAGTGCCCCTCCTCTAATGAAAAAAGTTCGCCACGATCTTGCAGTATAAAGCCTAGCCCCGTAGGTGTCATACCCGAACCCATCCCTCGGTAATTACTTTGAATCAAGGAGACCATGTTTCCATCTTTATCCGAAACCGTTAGGTAAATGGTGTCCCCATCTTTCAATTTAGGTTCTGCAATTCTTCTTTGAGCACGATTGGGGTCAATAGAATTGGCGTGCTGCTTTCCGTAAGCCTTACTTATTAGTTTTTGCACAGGGACCTTTGCAAAGTCCATATCTGCATAATATTTGGCTCTGTCTTCAAAGACTAATTTTTTAGCTTCTGTAAAGTGATGAATATAATCCGCTGATCCCAGCCCCATACTTCTTACATCAAAATTCTCCATGATATTGAGGATTTGCAAGGCTGCAATTCCTTGACCATTTGGGGGTAGCTCCCAGACATCATAGCCTCGATAATTAGTAGAAACAGGCTCTATCCAATCAGAAGTATGTTCTGCCAAATCCTCATAAGTAATGAAGCCGCCTTGGTCTTTCATATAGCTTGCAATAGTTTTTGCGATATCACCTTTATAAAAAGCATCTCTCCCTCCTTTTACGATTTTTTGCAGCGTACTAGCTAAGTAAGGATTCTTAAACACATCTCCTTTTTGGGGCGCTTTTCCATTGATCGTATATGTTTCCTTAAAGCCTGGATACTTAGATAAAAATGGTGTACTTCTCCCCCAGTAGTAAGCGATCAATTCTGATACCGGAAATCCATTATTCGCATAATCGATGGTAGGTTGGAGTATTTGATCCATTCCTAATTTTCCAAACTTAGAGTGCAGTTCAAACCATCCATCTACAGCTCCAGGTACTGATACTGGTAGTGGACCATGCGCAGGAATCTTATCCATTCCTTGCTCTTTAAAATATTCCAAGCTGAGCGACTTTGGAGATCTCCCTGAAGCATTGAGGCCATGTAACTTACCTGATTTCGCATCCCAGACTATAGCAAATAAATCTCCTCCCATACCATTACCCGTAGGCTCCATAAGCCCTAGGCATGCATTAGTAGCTATTGCTGCATCAACAGCGGTGCCACCTGCTTTCAGGATATCCAAGCCAACCTGCGTACACAATGGCTGCGAACTAGCCACCATACCATGCTGAGCAATTACCTCAGAGCGAGTGGCAAATGCTCTTCCAGTAAGCCTGTCTTGAGCGAAAAATGAACTTATAAATGCGAATACTAAAATTAGAGTAAAAACGGATTGCTTCATTTGTAAATGATTTTTGAGTCCACTCCGAAAAGTAGCGGAATGCAAAAAATAGGCTATTTTGGATGAGATTTTTTATTTTCGAAATTCAGTGATGCCTGAGCATCAGTGGATTGAGAAAATGAAAAATATCGCCAAAAGAGTCATTTTGTGCTTTCGTGACTTTTCGGAG
>CALIEI010000028.1 GCA_938022165.1 uncultured Saprospiraceae bacterium
AAAATAATTAGCCCCTTTTCATTACATTAGATGCGAAGATCGTTGTAATGAAAAAACTACTACAAGAAATAAAAGCTTGCACACTTTGTGCAGAGCACCTACCATTAGGCCCACGACCAGTAGTCACTGGACATAAGGACAGTAAGATTGCTATTATAGGGCAAGCGCCTGGCACATTTGTACATGAATCAGGCATACCATGGGATGACAAAAGTGGAGACAACTTGAGATCTTGGATGGGCCTAGATAAGACAGATTTCTATGAGACCAAGAAAATAGCTATAGTTCCTATGGGTTTTTGCTATCCAGGTCGAGGTAAATCAGGTGATCTTCCTCCCAGACCTGAATGCGCTCCACATTGGCATCAGTCTATCTTTGATAAAATGAAGAAGATTGAATTGACAATACTGATCGGGATGTATGCCCAAAAGTATTATCTGGGAGATAAGAGAGAACGCACACTTACAGCTACTGTCAAGAATTATCGGCAATATCTTCCTCAGTATTTTGTCCTACCACATCCATCTCCAAGAAACAACATCTGGCAAGCTAAAAATCCTTGGTTTAAAACAAAGGTGCTTCCTGATTTGAAAAAAGCCATTCAAAGAATTGGCTAGTCTTAGGCTTAATGGTGAATAATACTACAGTAAGTTTTGCAATCATACGGCTATTGTATTAATAGTCAGCTATATAGCAAATGCTAATTGTAAAGTTTATTTGATGTGTTATAAGTATCATTTTTAACTGCTCAATAGAGATAAAATTGTATTTTCGCACTCTAAATTCATGTATAGATGACACGTATTATATTTTTCTCTATCGCCTTCTTTATGTTGAGTGGGGCTTTATATGGTCAAAAGGGGACAGTAAGAGGTAAGGTCTTAGATAAAGTGACTGGTGAACCAATCATCTATGGAAATGTACTCCTAGAAGGCACTACATATGGAAATAATACGGACCTAGATGGATTTTTTAGTATTTCCGGAGTTCCTGTCGGCAACTATAATTTACAAGCCACCTACTTGGGTTATGATACGGTAAGTGTTCCAATAGCTATTACCGATGGAGGGCTTTTATATGAATTGATAAACCTAGAGGAAAGTAGTTTTGATTTAGGAATTGTAAATGTATCTGCAAAGCGAGAACAAGCTAGATCGGATGTACAAATTTCTAAGCTTACTGTGACTCCAGCACAAATAAAATCATTGCCATCTACAGGTGGTGAAGCAGATATAGCGCAATATCTAGCTGTACTGCCGGGGATCGTTTTTACAGGTGATCAAGGTGGTCAGTTGTACATTAGAGGAGGATCTCCTATTCAGAATAGGGTACTTCTAGATGGGATGACTATTTATAACCCGTTTCACTCTATTGGTTTCTTCTCAGTATTCGAAACAGAAACCATAAAGAATGTTGATGTATTGACCGGTGGGTTCGATGCCGAGTACGGAGGTCGTATTTCAGCTATTGTTGATATTAAAACTAGAGAAGGAAATAAAAATAGACTTGCTGGAATTGTTTCAGCCAATCCATTCCAAGGTAAAGTTCTATTAGAGGGACCTATAAAAAAGTTTAATCCCGAAACGGGAGGATCTACTTCGTTTATGTTCACAGCGAAGCATTCTTATATAGATCAGACTTCGCCTATACTTTATGATTATGCAACCACAGATGTATCTGGAACGCTGCCTTTTAATTTTACTGATATATATGGTAAGCTATCTATGGCGGGTGGTAATGGTAGTAAAGTAAATATTTTTGGATTCAACCATCAGGATAGGGTTAATTTCCAAAATGTTGCTGACTTAAATTGGAAAGCCAATGGCGGAGGAATCAACTTCACCTTGATTCCATCAGGTTCAAATCTTACCGTAGATGGAATTGTAGCCTTCTCAAATTATGACATTTCACTTTCTGAGGATGATGGTAGACCTAGGAGTTCTGGTATTGGCGGATTTAATGCTGCGCTGAACTTCACTTCATTCGGAAATAATTCACAATTCAAATATGGTTTTGATCTGACGGGATTCAATACTAATTTCATGTTCGAAAACTTCTTAGGTAACAACATCTCACAAGAGAGTTTTACTACAGAGATTTCAGCATTCTTGAAGTATAAAATAAAAGTAGGTAAGTTAATTATTGAGCCTAGTTTTAGATTGCAGTACTATGCTTCATTACCGCAATTGTCACCTGAGCCAAGAATAGGACTAAAGTATAATATCAATGACCGTTTGAGATTTAAGGCAGCTGGCGGCTTATATTCTCAAAACTTGATTAGTTCAGTTAACGAAAGAGACGTTGTGAATTTGTTTGTTGGTTTCTTGTCTGGACCCGAAGAAGCGATTCTACAACCAGGTACTAATGAAAGAACAGATACAAAAATTCAAACAGCTAGACATTTAGTTGCTGGATTTGAGATTGACCTAACTGATAAAATTGAATTCAATGTAGAACCATATTACAAAGGATTCACGCAGATAATAAATATCAATAGAAATAAAACAATTGCCTCTGATCCAAACTTTGCCGCTGAAACAGGTGAAGCCTATGGTATAGATTTCTTGTTGAATTATAATACACCCAATTTACTATTATGGTTTACCTATTCTTATGGATTCGTAAATAGAGATGACGGCTTCCAAGTATATCCAACTATTTTTGATAGACGTCATAATTTTAACTCTCTTGTAACCTACAAGTTTGGAGACGCCAATGCTTGGGAGGCAAGTGCTCGATGGAATTTTGGTACTGGATTTCCATTTACCCAAACTCAAGGATTCCATACCTTATTTAATTTTGAAGATGGCATTCCTACAGATATAGTTGAAGGAAATCCAGATCTAGGAGTTATATTCTCATCAGATAGAAATGGAGGTAGACTTCCTGATTATCATCGTCTTGATCTATCTGTAAAGCGTACATTTATATTTAGTGAACGCAGCAAATTGGAAGCTACTTTAAGTGTAACTAATGCTTATGATAGGAACAATATCTTCTTTTTTGATAGAGAAAGTTTCGAAAGAGTCGACCAATTGCCAATTTTACCTAGTCTAGGGCTTGCTTTTCACTTCTAAATTCTTAAATTTAAGGTAATAAATAGAAAGTTATGACCAAAAACTATTTATTCCTAGCGTTTTTATGGCTTTTTATATGTGAGTCTGGAGCCCAATCTATATTTGACATAGACAGGGAACTATATAGTAATGCGTATCATCATGAGAATTTTTCTCTGATTGATAATATTCAACGAAGAAATACCAACACTACTCCTCCAAAATCCCCAGTGCGTCCCATGGCTGAATGGGAAGAAGTCGATGCAATCACTATCACTTGGATAAATTACTTTACTACTCTTTCTGAGATAGTGAAACATGCCCAGAAAGAAGTTAAAGTTTATATCAATTGCCCGGGTTCTGCCCAAGAGGTAAAAGACCAATTAGACTCTTTTGGCGTTGAATATGGTAATAATGTAATCTTCCTTGAGCACCAAGATGTCAACAGTGTTTGGATTAGAGATTATGGTCCAAATTCAGCTTATATAAATGATGTCGATTCCTTGATTATGGTGGATTGGGTATATAACCGAGATACAAGACCTGATGACGACAAGCTTCCTCAGACACTTGCGGATCATATTGATGTACCCTTATTCGAAACCGTTGAAGGTGACTTTAGACTAACTGCTACAGGTGGAAATTTTATGTCTGATGGAATTGAAACTGGATTTTCTTCGAGACTAGTCCTAGATGAAAATGAAGATAAAAAGGAATACCAAATAGATCAGATCATGTCTGATTTTTTAGGGATTAACGAATATGTAAAATTTGACAAGCTTGTTTATGATGGTATTCATCATATCGATATGCATATGAAATTGCTGGACGAGGAGAGAATTATTTTTGGAGAATACCCCGAAGGCAAAGGAGATCATGATATCATCGAAGCCAATATTGAATATCTAATGTCAACTCAAAAGAATGCTTTTGGTGAGCCATATGAAATAGTAAGGATTCCGATGCCACCTAATTTTGATAACTCCTATCCAGGAGAAGAAGGGGAGGCTTATTTTAGGACCTACACCAATGCTTTATTTATAAATAAGACGATTCTAGTTCCTACTTACCAAACAAAGCACGACACCACTGCACTGCGCATTTGGAATGAGACTATGCCAGGCTACAACATTGTTGGTATTAGATGTAATACTATGATTCCGGCATTTGGTGCTGTGCATTGCGTTACTAAAGAGATAGGAGCAAAAGACCCAATCAGAATAGTTTTTCAAAAAATAAAAGATCAAAACCATATTCAATATGATGGATATCCATTGGTGGCAACTATTCAACATAAAACAGGCATAAGTTCTGCCACCTTATTTTTTAGAGAGAAAGGAACAACTGATTATGATCAAATTCCCATGCAGCGTTCTAACGATGTGAATGATCAGTTTGAGGCAAGAATACCGAATATTATAGATGGTGGTTCCATAGAATATTATGTTGAGGCTACTGCCAAGTCAGGGAAAGTTTTTGCAAGACCACAACCTGCCCCAAGAGCATATTATTCTTTTGATGTAAACTTTAGTACTTCCGTCAACAATACAGAAAATGTATTTGCTAAAAATGCATTTCCTAACCCTTCTAATGATTTAGTTTATATTCCTGTGGAGTTAACCGAGCGTATAGATGGAGACTTGTCCTTGTTTGATATTCATGGCAAGAGGGTAGCCATTATTCATTCAGGTTCTTTCTCGTCTGGTACTTCTAAGCACTTTATCAATGTGGCAGGATTTGCTTCTGGTGTTTATTCAATTAGACTTTCGACTAAGAATGGTGTAAGTGCTCAAAAGCTAGTGGTTTCGAACTAGATGGCTCTCTTGTAAAATATAAAACCATTTTTTCGGTATAGTTCCTTTAGTTTTGGATACTCAGTAAGGTCTAAGGCTTTGTGAATCTTAACTATGATATAAGCATCTCTATCTAACTCATCACTTTTTAATAACCAGTTTTTGTCATTTGATTTTGGGTTTTCATCTTCAGTCTTTAGTCCATAGAAAAGTGGTGCATAACTCTTTGTTCCAATAAATTTAATGTAAGCTCTTTCTTTTGCATGGTCTTTACAAAAATCAATCAAGGCCCTTTGAGAATAGGCCTCTATATTATTGATATTCAAAAACAAAATACTATTTACAAAAAGGATAGTTCCAATAAATAGTGCATTCAGTCCTAACTGGATTTCCTTCTTTCGTAAGATGAAGAAGGATATTATAGTAATAAGTATGACAAGAGCGGGTAATCCATTCCACCAAGACCAATCGACTTCGGCTGACAAACTCGCTATAGCAAAAGGATCTTTGGCTAAAAGGTAATGCAGAATATCTATGTTCATACCTACATAAGGAAGAGCTGCGGTAATGCCTACAAACAGTAATCCCAATCCTAGTATTCCAGTAAGTATAACTTTAGGCAATTTGTTTTCCTTTTGTAAAAGTATATTTACACCAATCGCTGCAAGATAGGTGACTGGAAAATAGGCAAGAGATGAGTAGTGGACAATTTTTGACTGAACCAAAGAAAAAACTACCAACACAACGCTTAGCAATATCACCATGATCAAAAAAAGCAGATCTTGTTTACCTGTATTAATTCGAAATTTTTTCCAAGCAGGTAAAAAGGCAAACAAACTAGCAGGGAAACAACCCAATAGCAAAACGATAAAATGATACCCCGGAAAACCTTTGTGCCCGGCATCATGCGTAGTCAATAGTCTGATCTGATATTCGGTAAAAGTATTTATAAACCAGGTACCGTTTTGTAAAGTTTCTATACCTAACCAAAGGCCTCCAAAGAAAAGAGAGGAGAACAAAAGAATAAACAACTGACCAATATTTGGGAATTGTTGAAACTTACGAATGATATAAAAAACGAGTAGTGTCAAACCATACAATAAAAAAGCAACTGGACCTTTCGTGAGCACCGCTAAGCCTAATAGCAAACCGGAAGAAACAAGCCATTTGTTGTTTTCTCTTTCTTCAGATTTTTCTCGAAGAAATTTATAGAAATAGAACAGTGCTGAGAAAATAAAGAAATTGAACCAAGGATCAATTATCCCAGATTTGAAGTAGAGAAAGGGTAATATGGATCCCCAATAAACTAGGGCCCAGATCATTCCAAACTTGGTGTTTTTATAGTAGGTTCCAAACTTGAGTAGGGTAAGTAAGGTCAGTATACCTGCAATGGCATTGGGAAAACGAGCAGCATATTCATTGACTCCAAATAATTTCATAGCTATCACTTGAAACCAGCAGAATAAAGGTGGTTTCTCCCAGAAAGGTTCAAAGTTGATATGCACACGTAGATAATCTTGCAAGACGATCATCTCGCGAGATATTTCCGCAAAATTAATTTCATCCCAATCAAACAAATGCACCCCACCAAGAAATGGGAGATAGGAAACACATCCTAACAAGAGTAAAAAAATAAAATTCTTATTATAGTTGTCCAAGGTGATCACTTAATTTGGGAGATTCCACTTTTCTAATTGACTTATCACAGCTCTGATATCTTTTGGGATAGAAGCTTCTACTTTTACATTTTCCTTTGTGATTGGATGTTCAAATTCAAGTCTCCATGCATGTAGTATAGAACGGCTGATCAGTGGTCGTATTTCTTTATTGGCTTTACCTTTAAATTTACGCCCTTTTATATCTGCGGCAAATAGTGCTTGCCGACGACTATACAATGGATCAGCAGCTAAAGGGATTCCCTCTGATTCTAAGTGTACCCTTATCTGATGTGTTCGGCCAGTTAGGATCTCCACCTCAAGCAGACTAAAATCTTTAAATCTTTGCAGCACTTGATATTTTGTAATAGACTCCTTTCCTCGCTTATCTATACGCATACGATCTTTGTGGTTCGGAGTAGGAGCGATAGGCTTATCTATGGTAGCTGTATCTTCATAAGGTTGACCATCCACAACTGTTAGATAAAACTTCTTGATTTGTCTCTCTGAGAAAAGGCTTGAGAACTGCTTATGCGCTGAAGCAGATTTGGCAAATAATAATATGCCACTGGTTTCTTTATCTAAGCGGTGGACTACAAAGATCTCCTCAAACTTCTTGCTAAGCAACTGATGCAGATTGGCCTTGTCGGGAGAATACCTATCTGGAATAGTAAGCATGCCAGCATATTTATTCACCACTACTATGTGGTCATCCTCAAATATGATATCTAATCCTTTTTTCACACCTATTGATTTCGGATGCAATAATACTACATTTTGAGATGAGATGGAATGAGATTTAACCATTCAGTAGCCAGCTATTAAGACAAATGTACTCTCATGGTGTTTTATAGCTCATTATACTTCTTCACCCCCTTAATATAGTGCTGATAGACAATACTCTTATTGCTTCGGCCTACACGATTACTAGCAGTCCCTTCAAAAGATTTTGCAAGCTCTTTACGCTTTGATCTAAACTTACCCAATAGCCCATAAAAAGCCAGATGTGATTTGAATACGGCAAAAAAGCCAGATAATTGCCCCTTAAAAAGAAATGAATAGGCAGCAAAAGCATCCAAGATCATGCGCTTAAAAATAACACCAAATACTTTACCCTTTTCTTCATTCTTTAAAATCATCAAAAGGCTATTTCTGAAATTTAGAAAAGTCTTTCTTGATGAAGCGTAGGAGAGTGTACCACCACCTACATGATAAACTTTAGATGCTGGTTGGTACATGATTTTGTGCCCCATCCTTTTGAGCCGCCAGCAAAGGTCTATCTCTTCCATGTGCGCAAAAAAGTCTGCATCGAATCCGCCAGAATGATTGAACAAATCTCTCCGTACCGCAAATGCTGCACCCGATGCCCAAAAGATTTCTGTAGGCGTTTCATATTGAGCTGTATCTTCTTCTATGGATTGAAATATTCTCCCTCTACAAAATGGATAAGCCAGATTATCGATCAAGCCACCTGCAGCTCCTGCATATTCAAAATGAGATGGATTTTTTTGGTCCATGATCTTTGGTTGCACAGCCGCGATAGACTCGTCGCCTTCTAGCATATCCAATAAAGGAGTAATCCAAGTAGATTTTATTTCGATATCAGAATTCAGTAGAATGGTGTATTTGGAGTTGATCTCAGCCATAGCCATATTGTAGCCTTTGGCGAAACCGTGATTCTCCTTCAGCTTTATGATTCTGACATTGGAGTGTTCTTTTTGCAGATAATCGATGGAGTCATCTGTAGAAGCATTATCGGCAATCACAAGTTCTGTGTTCTCTGGAAGGTGATTTTTCCATCCATCACAAAACTGCTTTAAGAATGCCAAACCATTGTAGTTGAGTACAAGTACGGTACAGAGAAATGGTTGATCGGTATTCAAAATAATATTGTGATTATGCTTGTAGTATAGATACGGCAGAGGCCATGTCCTTGTTTAGCTGAGCGGCCAAATCCTCCTGATTGTCAAAACGTTGATCATTCCTGATAAAGTCTATAATTTCTACTTTAATATCTTGACCATAGATATCTTCTTGAAAATCAAAAATATTTACTTCTATAGTCCTGTTGGGAAGATGCCTGTAAGAAGGTCTATCTCCGATATATAGCATGGATTTGTAGCATTTTCCATTGACCGTCGTTTTGCTTGCATAGACTCCATATTTAGGGACCAATTTGTAGCTATTATCGATATAGATATTAGCGGTAGGAAAGCCCAAGGTGTGGCCAATGCGTTCCCCGTGTTTCACATTACCTGTCAAAAGGTAGTTGTACCCCAATAGAGAATTGGCCTGAAGTATATTCCCTTCAATGAGGAAATTCCTAATCTTTGTAGAGCTGATTGTGATGTCGCTTATTTGTTGAGCATCTATTTCAATTATTTTGTAATTGCCTTTTTCTTGATGCCACTTTAGAAAATTGATATCACCACTTCGGTTCAAACCAAACTTGTGATCATGTCCAATAATGATCACTGCGGGATTAAATTTTTCGATCAAAAATTTCTCAATGTACTCATCGGCAGACTGCTGAGAAAAAGCTACAGTAAAAGGAACAATCACCAAATGGTCTATTTCAAACTTTTCGAACAGTTCAATTTTTTCTTCCTTAGTGTTGAGTAGCTGAAGCGTTTTGTCCTTTGGAAAAACGATTTGCCTTGGATGCGGGTCAAAAGTGATTACAATAGTTTCGGTATTGTTTTCAGTGGCTTCGGATTTGATTTTTTCTATCAGTTTCTGATGCCCAGAGTGTACCCCATCAAAAGAACCAATAGTGATCACTGGTCTATTAAATTCGGGTAAGCCATCGAGTCCATTATGTACTTTCATCTCTCCGCAAAAGTAGTTAATAAAGGCAATTTGATCAACAATGCTTAGGTAATAAATTTTAAATCGCTAATAACTAGAATTTTCAATTTATAATAACTGCCATTATTAGCCGGGGATGATCAAGCATTTACATGGATGTGATTTATAATTTTACAGCAATTACCTAAGCATTCATAATATAGATGAGTAAAAATTCATTCGGCGTGCCGTATAGGCAAAGCCCTGCAACTAGAAGGCGCAGGAACAAGTGGTAGTAGCGGCATACAATGGTGGGGATGGATATGCGCAGGCCCATTGTATACAGCGGATGACACGGTCCCGCTCCGAGTGTCGCTCCAATAGCCATTGGAGCGAAAACGAGGAGTCGGGATGGTCCCATATCAGGAATCCCAACTTTTACCCAGAATAATTGTTGAGTCCACTACGGAAAGTAGCGGATTGCAAAAAATAGGCTATTTTGGATGAGATTTTTTATTTTTGAAATTCAGTGATGCCTGAGCATCAGTGGATTGAGAAAATGAAAAATATCGCCAAAAGAGTCATTTTGTGCTTTCGTGACTTTTCGGAGTGGACTCATTGTTTATTTTTGCAATAAATAACAGCTAATTGGATACGCAAAAGATATTAGAAACGCTTCAGAATGTACCGGATCCCAAGACGGGGAGAGGCATCGTGGAGATGAATAGAGTCAGGGAGTTAAAAGTCGACGGCAATCGCATCAATTTTAGCCTGCATATACCTCAACTGGAGGGTACGGAAAAGGGGGCGCTAAATGCTGCATGCAATCAGGTCTTGATGGAGGTCTTCGGTGTAGTAGATGTAAATATCCATTTCGTAAATGTGCAAACCACTGGTGATACGACTAATCAAGTATTGCCTCAAGTAAAAAATATAATAGCCGTAGCATCAGGAAAAGGTGGAGTAGGGAAGTCTACTGTAGCCTTGAACTTGGCAGTGGCCTTGCAGAAAAGTGGTGCTAAGGTGGGACTGATCGACGCCGATCTTTATGGCCCCTCAGTGCCGACTATGATCGGTATGCCAACCGCTAAACCGAAAATAGAAACACTCTACGGAAAGCATAAAATAATACCTATCGAAGCACATGGACTATATGTGATGTCAGTAGGATTTATCATAGAACCAGAAGCAGCCATTGTACTCAGAGGACCAAGACTTGGAGGTATCATCAAGCAGTTTTTGCAGGATGTGATCTGGCCAGAATTGGACTATCTGATCCTAGATCTTCCTCCAGGGACGGGCGATATCCAACTGACTATAGTGCAGACGGTTGCCGTCACGGGTGCTATCATGGTGACTACTCCTCAAGAGGTGGCTGTGGTAGATGCGATCAAGGCAGGCAATATGTTTAGACTGCCGAATGTGAATGTTCCCATCCTAGGTGTAGTCGAAAATATGTCTTGGTTTACCCCGGCAGAGCTGCCAAGTAACAAGTACTATCTGTTTGGCAAAGGAGGTGGTAAAAAGCTCGCCAAGGATATGAATACGATGTTATTGGGCCAAATACCCATCGTACAGGGTATCAGAGAGGCGGGAGACGCCGGAAAACCGGCATTTTTGGCTAATAATGATATTATTAATGGAGCTTTTCATAACTTGGCTAAGAATATGACTGCACAACTGGCCTTACGCCATGAAATGCTCAGTCCTACACAGAAAGTGGAGCTTAAAAACTAAATGGAAAAAAAATTGATGTCAGTAGAAGAGAAAAAAGAATTGTTGCTAAAGGTCGATCGCGCTCTTGAAGATTTGAGACCTCACCTAGCGGTGGATGGTGGCGATATCGAAGTAGTAGACATCACAGAGGAACGCGTAGCCATGATCAAATGGCTAGGCAATTGTGAAGCCTGTAGTATGTCAGCTATGACATTGCGTGCAGGTGTGGAAGAAACATTGCGTGCTAAGGTACCTGAGATCACAGGAGTAAGCCCAGTCAATGGTGCACAAATAGACAACAGTGAAGCGTAAAGATCTAGTTGATCAAATATTTTCAAAAAAATCATTTTTATGTGTTGGTTTGGATGCGGACTTTGACCGTATCCCGCAGCACCTCAAAGCGGAATTCGAAGACCCCGTTTTTGAGTTCAACAAGCAAATCATAGATGCTACTGCACCGTACTGTGTAGCCTACAAGCCCAATACTGCTTTTTATGAAGCACGCGGGGTAGCTGGTTGGACTAGTCTGCAAAAGACCATCGATTATATACCCGATACACATTTTATCATCGCTGATGCCAAGCGTGGTGATATTGGCAATACCTCCAAGCAATACGCCAAAGCATTTTTCGAAAGTATGTCTTGTGATGCCTTGACCGTGGCCCCATACATGGGTGAAGATTCGGTCAGTCCATTTTTAACTTTTGAAGATAAGTGGGTGATTGTATTGGGACTTACATCCAATAAGGGGAGTCAAGATTTTCAATTTATCCAGAATAAAGAAACGGAGGAAAAACTTTTTGAAGCGGTTTTAAAGAAGACACAAAGTTGGGGTACGATAGATAATCTGATGTTTGTAGTAGGTGCTACCCATCCCGAAAAGTTTGCGGATATCAGAAAGATCGTTCCTGATCACTTCTTGCTTGTTCCAGGTGTTGGCGCGCAAGGAGGCGATCTTGAAGGCCTTGTCCGTCATGGTAAAAATGAAGAAATTGGCTTATTGGTCAATTCTTCCAGAGGTATTATTTTTGCTGACAGCGGGAAGCAATTCGCAGATGCTTCGGCGCAGGCTGCAAAACGCCTGAGCGATCAAATGGCTGCTTTTTTCTAAACGAATGTGTTTATTGACCATATGAATCTAGATGGTCAATATTGGGGGCCATCACGATCCCTCGTTATCGCTTCGATGCTTATCGAAGCTGCACTCTGGACGTGACCGTGTCATCCGCTATATCCACATGCTTGCGCTTAAAGAAAAGGCAAAATTTGCCTTTTTTGCCTACCCATATGTGGATGCCGCTGCTACCACTTGTCCTGCTCCCGCTGGTCGACTCGCTCGGATACCTACGGTATTTCGCACCGACAAGATATTGGATATTAGAATGCTTATATTTGCAGTAAGTAAACCTATTTTTATGTTAAAGAATATTTTATTTGTTTTTATCTCCCTTTTTGTATTCGCCTCTTGTGGAGGTTCAGGTGCCAAAAGTGAAGGTGCCTCACCCTTTGAAAAAGCTAAGATATTTTTAGCTGATGGTGACCGGCATAGAGAGAAAGGAGAAGACAGAACCGCTAAAAAATTATACAAAAAGGCTGTTATTGAATTTGAAAACCAAGTGAGGAAAGATCCAAATGTAAAGGGACTTGCTAGCCTCCTTGGGGAAAGTCAATTTAGAATTAGAGATTTTGATAATGCGATCCAGTGGTTAAATAAAGCAGTGGCTGAAGACAAAGAAGACGCAAGAAGTCATCAATATCTTGGCTATTGTTTGGTGAATAAGTCTAAAATAAAGGAAGCAGACGCCTCCTTCAAAAAAGCCTTTTTTGTAGATAAAACGGGTAAAGTAAAAGAGGAAGCTATAAAAGAGCTCACAGATATTGGAGAGCTGTCCGTTTCACTAGGTACCAATTTTGCTAGTCAAGGTAGCCCTGCTCAAGGAGTAGAGTTTCAAAAACTGGGTATGCGGATCATGGCTATGGGTCTAGAATATAGCAAGTATGATTTAGATTTAGCCCGACAAATACAGACTTATGCAAAAGAAATCGATAATCAGATCTTGATAGACTGGATAGCCAATGTGATAGAGGGAGAAGAAAATAAAACAACCACTATCATACTCAATAAATAGTCCTAAGTTTGCACAAGAACCCCTCTACATGACCTTTACTGATTTTAAGTTAAGCAAGTTTCTAGCGAATGCCCTTGAAGAGAAGGGCTTCACCACTCCTACACCTATTCAAGAGGAGTCTTTCAATGTAATTCGTTCAGGAAAAAATATGATTGGTATCGCACAAACCGGTACGGGTAAAACCTTGGCCTTCTTGCTGCCTCTATTGACTGAGCTGAAATTTTCAAAACAAGTTCATCCAAGAATTTTGATAATAGTTCCTACCAGAGAACTAGTGCTACAAGTACTGGATCAATTGGAGTGGTTGACAGCTTATATGAATGTAAGAGTGAAAGGCGTTTTTGGGGGAACCAATATAAATACGCAAAAGATACAGGTGGCTGATGGTATGGATGTACTGGTGGCCACTCCGGGTAGGTTGTATGATCTTGCTTTGGCTAGAGCAATATCATTGAAGCATACCAAAAAAATAGTTATAGATGAGGTGGATGTTATGCTGGATTTAGGATTCAGATTTCAGTTGACCAATATCTTTGATCTACTTCCTGAGAAGCGGCAAAATATCATGTTCTCCGCTACCATGACGCAGGATATTGAGCTGTTTATAAAGGATTACTTTTTTGAACCTGTGAAAGTATCTATCGCAATGAGTGGAACGCCGCTGGATAATATTGCACAGAGTACCTACTCGGTTCCTAATTTTTATACGAAGATCAATTTGCTGAAGCACTTGCTAAAACAAAAAGATGAATTCAAAAAAGTATTGGTTTTCTCCAGTTCTAAGAAAAAAGCCGATTTACTTCATAAACATTTAGAATTTGAATTGGGCCATGAGCTAGGGGTCATTCATGCTAATAAGTCCCAAAACTATCGTATCCGTTCTATCAAACAATTTGATTCTGGAGAAACTAGGATTCTCATTGCCACTGATGTGATGGCTAGAGGATTAGATTTGCATACCATCTCGCATGTCATCAATTTCAATACGCCAGAATTTCCAGAAAATTATATGCACCGTATTGGTCGATCAGGCAGAGCAGAACGTGAAGGGAAGTCAATTCTTTTTACTGCAGACTACGAACAAGACTTCAAGAAAGCAATTGAAGAACTGATGGGGATGCAAATCGAAGAGATCAACTTCCCTGAAGATGTAGAAGTAGCTACAAATCTGTTACCAGAGGAGAGACCCAATTTAGTCAACGAAAAAGATCCCGACAGAAATGCACGTAAACGCTTAGGAGGAGATGCTTTTCATGAAAAATCTGAAAAGAATAAGAAAGTCAATGAAGGCGGGTCATATCGAAGAGACCTAGCTAAGAAATATAAAAAGCCGCAAAGGAGAGGAGATAAGATTCAGAATAGAAAGAAAAAGAAGAGGTAAAAGGTATAGATTGAGTCTAGAATTGAATCAAGAGCTTGTCTTAAAATAACTAAGTGATACTGTTGTGCTAAGCACTATCAATAGTTTATTTAAATGGGCTATAAAATCCGTTTGAAGACGCAGTGAGGCTCACACTTTAAAAAGTATGTTCAAGGCTATTTAAAAATATGACAATGGTTTGGCAACAGCTTCCAATCTTAATTGCTGGCTTTTTCTTCAAATAATTAATTTTGGTTGGTGAGTTTTCTTTTTTCTGCTTACAGTTAACAGTTGAATAATAATAGAAATAACAAGCTTACTAAATACCTAGAACCTCTTTACTAACTCACCACGGCAGGGGCCTTCCCGCGACATTCTGGACATCCTGCTTCCTCAGTAAAATTGCCATTTTTGTCAGGAGCAAAGCTCTATTGTGATTAGTTTTAAGTTTGGATTATTTGGGTTCTAACATAAGATCGTACATGCCTCGCCAGGGGCCTCGGTGCCTTCCCTAAAAATGTCCACTGGACATTTTTTTTATGAGCAAAGCTCATAAATTGGTCAGTTACATAAAGAACAAAAATCTCAAAGCAAGTTGATTATTGGTACTACTACCCAAAGCAGATGCCAGTGAATTAGGCTGGTTCTCTCCAACCTGTTCTAGCAATCCATAGGAATACAATAGCTCCGTTTTGAATTTGAAATTATCAAATTGAAAACTCAGTCCAGCGCCAAGATCTAACAAGACGTCATTGTTGTTGTAGTTTCCAGCCAACTGTGAGGTGATCGTATTCTTCACTATGTTATGCCTATATCTCGCTCCTAGTATTGCAGAAGGAGCCACCTTCTTATTTACGTTTTCTATTATAAGGTGTAATGGGACATCTATGTTAACAGTCTCTCTTGAAAGCGTTTCATCAAATTCATCGTTCAAGTCGAACTCATAATTATTCTTTAGAAAAGATAAAGTGGGTTGAACTCTTATGGTAAGAAGATCTGTCATCTCATAACCATATAAAACGCCGAGACCGATACCAAAATCGCCTGAGGAGCTGACGCTATTTACCTCATCAGCAAGACCGACTTGACTGAGATCATTCTGTGTAAGGGTGGGTGCGGTGTGACTAAGCTCTAAAAAGATTCCAAACTGTGCGTTCTTTGTGTAAGGGATGTTTGCTTCAAAGTCGAAGTCTTCTTGAGCTTCGCTTTGCGCATTTACTAGAATAGGGAATGATAATAAAATGGTTAATACTAATACTAAGTTTTTCATCTTGAAATTAAATTTGTTTGGATGAAAAACGGGTAGTGTTTTGAATTTAGTATCTAGAAAATGTTATTTAAATAATAATTTATTTTCTCCACAAAAGTGTTACTTTTTATGGATTCTACGTTGACTACAGCTTTTACGAATTTCTTTACTTAGCCGAAATTTTCGCCAACTTCATTCTTATTATAGGGGATAGTTTTTGCCTTAGGATGTTTCCTTAAATACCTTCTAATGATACGAGTTGTTTCGGGATAAGCGGGGTATGGTTTGATGGTGTCAAACAAAGACTCTAGATAGGATCCATGATTTTGATCTTTGTCAAGGAAGCCAAAACCTTTACATACGCCATCTTCAACTTGCACTACGGCGTATTCGTTTTCTTCACGGCCAGGTTCTAGTATAAAGAAGTCTTTGTCAAAGACGGTAGATAATTTTTCGCATGCTTCCCAGGCTCGGTTGTTGTAGTCTTCTGCAGATTCTTGTTTGGTACAGGCACCTTTACATTGATGAATTTGAAAGTCAAAACAAGGGACGCCTTTTTCAATACCACACAGAAAGCTACATAGCTGATATTCTTCTCGTAGTCTACTTAGGAAGCCTCTTGCACTCATAACAGAGGTGTACTCCGATACCATTTGAAACTTCTTTCGATTAGTTGCATTATTCTTAGCAATTTCAAAACGCAAATAGCCCCATATATCAAGATAAGAATGGACCATGTAGGGGAATTGATATACCTTTTGCGCCCGATTGATATAGGGTTTCTCTTCTTTGATTAATTGAGATTCGTACAGTAAAGCAATCAATTCGCTTCCCGTTTTTTCAAAAGTAATCTCATTGACATGCCGATGCAATTTGAGTGCTTTTTCGGAAGCTTTGGCAAAGTGCTGCATAACGCGCTTACGAATATTGGTACTCTTACCTATGTAAGCGATGTCTCCGTCCTCATCCAAGAAATAGTATACTCCACATACTTCTGGAAGTGCATGAAGCATTTCTATGCTGATGTTTTTTGGCAGGCGTGATTCTTTGACGCCTTGATTGATAAGATCATTGGCCATATCATCATTTCCCTCTTGATCAAGTATCCTTTTTAATACATCAACAGTGGCCATAGTATCTCCCATAGCGCGATGTCGATTTTCGATGGGGATGTTGAAGTGATCTATCAGTTTGCTTAAGCCATATCCACGGAGTCCAGGGAAAGCTTTTCTGCTGAGTCGGACGGTACAGAGCTGTTTTCTACTAAAGGTAAATCCAAGCCTACCAAATTCTTCTCTCAAAAACTGATAATCAAAGCGCACATTGTGTGCTACAAAAATGGCCCCTTCAGTCATTTCTACAATCTTCTTTGCTACCTCATAAAATTTCGGCGCATCTACTACCATTTCATTGGTGATCCCAGTCAAGCGGGTGATACTGCTAGGAATGGCACGTTCAGGATGAATAAGTGTCTCATAAGAATCTATTATTTCTTTCCCGTCAAAAAGAACTATGGCAACTTCGATAACTTTCTCCATGGAGGCCTTGCCACCTGTAGTTTCTAAATCAACGACCGCATATAATTTATTCTTCACTGAAATACTATCTTTACGTTTTTTGCTTTATTGTTTTAAGTAGCGCAAAAAAAAACGCAGGCGTGAATGAAGTTAATTCAATTCGCCTGCGTTCTTACTCATAAGCAAGATATATATTCATGAAGAAAATTCCAATTCTTAGCTTCTTTATTGCCGTATTAATGGCGGTATTATTATTTAGCTGCCAATCAGCACCAGCCCAGTCTGAGCCGATAGCACCTGAAATGCAGCAAGAAGAGACCGCTTTAATTAAAGTAGGCGCAGAGCGTACGGATGTATATCTCTCTACCTTAAAAGGTAAACGACTTGGTATGATTGTCAATCAAACATCTACCATTGGGCAAAAAAGCATAGTAGATGGCTTGCTTGATTTAGGAGTAGATATTAAAAAGATATTCTCACCTGAGCATGGTTTTCGTGGGAAAGCGGATGCCGGTGAAAAGGTCAAAGATGGGAAAGACGTAAAAACAGGTCTTCCAATTATTTCTTTATATGGTAAAAATAAAAAACCGACCAAAGAGCAGTTTGCAGATTTAGATTTAATAGTATTCGATATACAAGACGTAGGAGCTAGATTTTACACTTATATATCTACACTACATTATGTGATGCAGACAGCAGCAGAGATGAACCTACCAGTACTTATCCTTGATAGACCAAATCCCAATGGCCACTTTGTGGATGGACCTATTTTAGAGAAAGAGTTTTCTTCCTTCGTGGGCTTACACCCAGTTCCTATAGTCCATGGTATGACAGTGGGGGAGTATGGTCAAATGATCAATGGAGAAGGATGGCTTGGTGATAATTTACAATGTGACCTTAGCGTAATTACTTGTGAAAACTATACTCATGATACACCTTATGTCCTGCCGATAAAACCATCTCCAAATCTTCCAAATAATTTGGCCATTTATCTATATCCTTCATTGTGCTTGTTTGAAGGTACAGTAGTGAGCGTAGGTAGAGGAACCGATAAGCAGTTTCAGGTAGCAGGACATCCAGATTCAGGAATTGGATTTTACGACTTTACTCCAGAGCCAAAACCAGGGGCTACAAACCCTAAACATAATGGCAAATCTTGCAAAGGCTTTGATTTAAGTTTAATGGATCACATGGATGGTTATCAATGGAAAAATATTACCCTCAATTTGTTGATCAAATTCTATGAAGATGCTAAAGACAAGGAGAATTTCTTTAAACCATTTTTCACTAAGCTTGCTGGTACTGAAAAGTTGCAACGACAAATAGAAAATGGGAAAAGTGAAGAAGAAATTAGACAAACTTGGCAAGCAGATTTAGATGCCTTTAATCAAACTAGAAGTAAATATTTGTTGTATAAGTAGTTGCTGGATCATTATATAAATCTAGATAAGAAGTTAATCAATCCGCCAATTAGAATGAAAATCAGGATAGCACCTGTTAAGCCTGAAATGATTAGTGCTAGTGCTGAAATAAAACCAGTGAGTTTAGGTTTTTTCGCTTCACTTCGGCGATTTAATGATCCAACAGCTACTAAAAAACCAATAGCGCAAAGGGCTAAACCCCCTGAAAAGGCTAAGGCCGCTAATAAACCTAGCAGACCAAAACTAGCTAAAAACCCTAAGATAAAACCAAACAATCCTCCTAATGCAAATGCTAAAGCTACCCATGGTCTAGGCTTATCAATAAGTCCATCTTCTTGAGCTGTCCATTTTTCTAGCTTCTTTTCCCATTTCTTCTTTTGTTTTTCAAACTTAGTCTCTTCAATACGAGTATCGGTTGGCGTTGGATGTACAGCATAACTATGGTTTACTTGAAATAGTATTAGTGAAGCGATTAGCATTAAATAGCATTGTTTCATGATATCAGGTTTGCTTGTTCAAGATAGTCTTTTTCATTAAATGAAAGTCTATAGTTATCCTCTTAAAAGGAATCTAATTCGATCATGACTATGCGTCAAACAAAAAAGGCAACCTTAACAAGGCCGCCTTTTCGCAAACTGATTACTCAGCCTGCTTTGAACTAACATTCAAAAATTTAAAGTATGATTCTTAAAAATCGTCTATGATTTTTTTCTTCATCGTTTGAAATTCTTCTTCAGTAATAATACCAGATGATTTCAATTCACCTAATTCTTTCAGTTTAGCCAATGGGTCACTTTCGATTGCTTTTTTTACAAATTCAGATGCTGGAGTATCCCCACTACTAGAAGAAGGAATATCAGTGATATCTAGATTCTCTGTTTTGTCATCAGAAACGATATCAGATGCACTTTCTACTATATCATCAACTACAATAGAGCCTTTGTGCGCTAAATCTTCAGCTGCTTCTTTAGCCTCTTCGCCCCATTCCTTAGCTATATCTTTTCCTTTTTCGAATTTCTCTTTATAAAATTTCTTTACTCTATCTGGATCAAAGTCTAGGATAGTGCCTCCAGAAGCAAAGTGGGTTTTGAAAACTTCTCCGAGTGCGTAAGTAGATGCCCCTGCAAAAATAGAAACAGTAACACCTCCAATCACAGAGCCCAGGCCAGGTATCAATTTAATAACTGATCGTGCACCTAATCTTGCAATAGTCGCTCCAGTAAGGGAGGTGACTATTGCTTTACCACGAGTCTCTTCATAGTCGATATCATATACTTTACATAGTTGTCTGATCATATCTAACTGTAATGCAGATACGGCAAAAATATCAGCAACTAGAATTGGAATAAAGCCAGCCCCCATAGACCATATCGTGTGATTACGGATGATACTATCAGCCAATTCATTTTTGTTATTGCCTTTAGGAGCGGAATTCTTACCAAGGAAACTGTCCTTTAATCCACCTAAAATTTTGTCTTTTATTTTATCTTTCATGATGCTTCAATTATATATCAATAACACTAATCTAGGAGATATTATTGACTATTATACTGATATTTCGATGATAAGGGTTGATTTTTCGATAAAAAGGGTTTGTATTGCTTAGAATCCTTGGCGAGTAAGTACTATTTAGAGTCTATTACTGAGCTTTTACTTCCTTGTTTGATAAGGGTATCTAGCTTTCTAGGTCTCTAGTAATCTAGCGAATAGCGCTTAGCACCTAGCCTCTTGCACATAAAGCACCTACTAGCTGTACTTCCCTGATTAGCGTTGACCGCTTTTGCGGTTAATTAAATATACAATCAGTTAGACAATCGGACAAATTTGAACCTGAAGGTTCTGCTGTGCATAAAATGGAAGCGGGCTCAATGCCCGATCCATTTTAGGT
>CALIEI010000029.1 GCA_938022165.1 uncultured Saprospiraceae bacterium
ATTGAGTCCACTCCGAAAAGTCACGAAAGCACAAAATGACTCTTTTGGCGATATTTTTTTTGAAATGATTCTAGCCAATGCAAGTTTGCATTGGTTCCTTCATTATTTTGATCTACTAGATCAAAATTGCTCCGCATCATTTAGTCACATCCAAAATAGCCTATTTTTTGCAATTCGCTACTTTCCGGAGTGAACTCAGTATTTAATTTTCTGCGAGTTGTAGAGACTGATGCCAAAATCTTAAAGTACTGATTATCAGCGATTTAAAATTTATTGCCAAACCATTGTTAGCTACTGATTTTGGGGATCGCCTCGATGAGCCGTTTAGTATATTCGTTCTTCGCATGATTGAATATCTCCTTGGCAGAACCTGTCTCCACGATGCGCCCTTCATTCATCACCATAATGCGGTCACTAAAGTATTGCACCACGGAAAGGTCATGACTGATAAAGAGATAGGTCAACTTGAACTCTTCCTGAAGATCCTTGAGCAAATTCAATACAGAGGCCTGCACGGATACATCCAATGCCGAGACAGACTCATCACAAATGATAAATTCAGGCTCTACGGCCAAGGCTCTGGCGATGCAAATCCGCTGTCGCTGACCACCAGAAAATTCATGTGGATAGCGATGAAAATGCTCCGCACTAAGCGCTACTTTTTCTAATAGCGCAATCGTTTTTTCTTTTCGTTGCTTGGCATTATGATGCAAGCCGTGTACTTCCATGGGCTCCATGATCGCTGCTCCGATTTGCATTCTCGGATTGAGGGAAGAATACGGATCTTGGAAGATGATCTGCATCTTTTTTCTGAGCGACTTTAGGTCTGACTTGGAGGCGTGGAGCACGTCTATACCGTCATAATGTATAGTACCAGCGTGTGCATTCTTAAGCCTGATAATAGTACGCCCTAGGGTAGACTTTCCACATCCGGACTCCCCTACTAAGCCTAGTGTCTCACCAGGATAAATATCAAAGTTTACCTCCTTTACGGCTTCGAACCAATCGGTCGTTTTGCCAAAGAAGTTTTTCTTCTTGACATAGTAAGAACTCAAGTTGCTTACTTGAAGGATGGGTTTCTGTGTAGCTAGCTGCTCTAGTCTAGCGGCTGTCTCTTGAGGGCTGATCTTCTGTACGACAAAAGGCTTATCCTGATGTTCTAGGTAGTCACGTACAGTAGGTAGCCTCCTTGTTTTGTAAGACAAGGGCGGCCTACAGGCCAATAAACCGATGGTGTATGGCTCTGTGGGCGATTGTAGTACTTGGGCCGTACTCCCGTTCTCTATGATCTGCCCCTTGTACATCACTGCGACGCGATCACATATCTGTGCGATCACTCCTAGATCGTGACTGATAAAAATAAGCGACATGCCTCTCTCTTTAATCAATCTTTTGAGCAGATCTAGAATGGCTCTTTGCACGGTCACATCTAGCGCAGTAGTAGGCTCGTCTGCAATCAAAACGTCGGGATTGCAACTGATCGCCATAGCGATCATCACCCTTTGCTTTTGTCCGCCAGATATTTCGTGCGGATATTTTTGATACGTATTGGATGGCTCTGGCAGTTGTACTTCATCAAAAAGTTGGAGCACTATCTCCTTTGCCGCTTCTTTAGAAACATTTTGATGCGTGACTATCGCCTCCAGTACTTGATCTCCACAGCGCATCACAGGATTGAGAGAGGTCATGGGCTCTTGAAAAATCATAGCCACACAGCGCCCTCTATATTTGTGCATTTCATGTTCTGGTACAGCCAGTAGATCTATTTCTTGACCATTATCTTGGATCTGTATCTCCCCTTGTTCTATCTTGCCGGGTGGTTCACTGACGAGCTTGAGTATACTCAGCGCAGTGACAGATTTGCCTGATCCAGATTCTCCTACGATGCCTAGGGTTTGCCCCTTTTTGAGCTCAAAACTCACACCATTGACCGCTTTGGTACACTGATCATCGCTGTAAAAGTAGGTGTGTAGATTCTTGACTTGTAACATCGTGTTGTAAACTTAATTAATTACTTTTAAATGGTTGGTTTTTGTTAATTTGTTAATTTGGTTTTTGTTTTTTGTTTTTTGTTGATTTGGTTTTTGTTGATTTGTTAAAGTGCAAGCAACAAGCAACTAGCAACTAGCAACTAGCTAATGGCTAATGGCTAACAAGCTAATCGGCTAACAAGCTAATCAGCTAATCGGCTAATCGGCTAATAAGCTAATCGGCTAATCGGCTAACAAGCTATTCCAAATGCTTAACCACATACGCCAAGCTATACGGGTGAAATTTTACGCTCATACTACCAAATGACAACCTCACATCTGGGTTGATTTCCTTATTTATATTCTTGGTATCCCAATCTAAAGGGAACGCTTTATACCAGCTATGGAGGGAGTCCGGTACAACAAATTCTGCATGCTCAAAGCCGTTAGCATAGGGCTTACCTTCCTTTGGCGCTGGCAGCTCGATCATGTCTATAGAGCGGCCCTCATAGCTGATCGCTTGATGCAATAGGAGCAGACTTATTTCTCTTCCATTATATACAGATCGATGAAATAGACTAGCATTTTGCATTAGCAAGGTGAGCATCTCTTGATAGTCCTTTTCACTTTCGCATCGCCAGCAGACATGATCCAATACAAAGGTGGATACGTCAAGATTGACTTCTATCAATGCGTGGTGCAGGGCTTTTAAAAAAGTATGCATCCTAGATTGAAATGTGCTTATATTCATGTTGATTTTTTCTAAGCGGTAAGATAAGGGTTTTAGCCGATTAGCTTGTTAGCTTGGTAGCCGGTTAGCTTGTTAGACTGTTAGACGTTTAGCTTGTTAGCTTGTTAGCTTATTAGACTGTTAGACTGTTAGCCAGTTAGTCGGTTAGCTTGTTAGCCTGTTAGCCTATTAGCTTGTTAGCCAGTTAGCTAGTTTGCTAGTTGCTAGTTGCTAATTGCTTGCTGCTAGATGCTAGATGCTAGCTGCTAGCTGCTAGTTGCTAGATATCCACATTTTGACTACATTTATCATCAAATATAATCGCGCTGAAACACTCCTGACTATTTATGATTTACTTTCGACTGACACCCATCTTATTTCTCCTATTGATGCCTATGCTTTGCTTGGGGCAGATAGTAGACAGTACAGAAGTGTCCGAAGCAGAAACCGATGTAGTCGAGGACTTCTTGAACAACACCGATGGGGAGAGCTTTGAGTTCAATACCCTTTTTGAGAATCTAGCAATAGCAGCCAAAAATAAACTAGACCTCAACAAAGCCAGCGTACAAGAAATAGTCGAGCTAGGCATCGTAGACGAACTGGGGGCAAACGCTATCGTTCAGCATGTAAAAAAATATGGCAAACTGATATCGCTGATCGAATTGCAGACCATAGATCAGCTGAGCATGGAAGACATCAGCAACCTCTACCCCTATGTCTCAGTGGCTGGAGGCATAGACGACTTTCAAGTGAGTATCCAAGACATGTTGCTCCAAGGCAAAAATGAACTCTATCTGAGATGGTCTAGCTTATTAGAAAATCAGGAAGGCTTTCTACCTTTAGAACCAGATGAAACGTCACAGCGTTTTCTGGGATCAAAAGATAGAATTTATGCTCGATTCAAACATAGCTATGAAGACAGACTGAGCTATGGATTCACAGTAGAGAAAGATCCAGGCGAAGAATTTTTTAGAGGCAGCAATAGTGCCGGTTTTGATTACAGCTCTGCACACCTATTTGTGCGGAAATGGACTGATCGCGTACGTGCCATTGCGGTCGGAGATTTCAATGCGGGTTTTGGCCAAGGCCTGATACTCAATTCTGGTTTTGGTCGAGGCAAGAGTGCAGATGCCGTGCGCATCAAGAGGAATGGCTATACCCTTCGCCCATACACCTCTGTTGCGGAGAATGACTTCTTGCGCGGCGCAGGCGCCACCATTGGATTGAGTGATGCGCTAGAACTTAGTTTTTTTGGTAGCCGGCTACAGCGGGACGCCAATATCGTTGTACCCGACACCTTGGATCAAGAAGAGTTCTTTTTCTCCTCACTACAAAACAGCGGATTGCATCGTACACCCAATGAGATCGAAGACGAAAACAGCATTACGCAAAGTACTCTGGGTGGCAATTTGACTTACAGCGATAGTAGGGTGACCATCGGAGCCAATGTGCTATACAATACCTTTGATCGCCCTTTCGCGAGAAATATACAGCCCGCCAACCAATTCCAATTCAATAGCGACAAACTCCTCAATGCCAGCGTAGACTATACTTATATTAGGGGGAGTCTACACTTTTTTGGAGAGACGGCGATCTCGGACAATGGCGCCATCGCCAGTATCAATTCCCTATTATTTAGTCTGGATCGCAAAGCAGCGCTTGTCGTTTCCTATCGCAACTATGACAAAAGATACCAAGCGCTCAATGCCAATGGATTTGGCGAAACGAATACCGTCAATAACGAAAACGGATTGTACCTAGGCTTAGAACTAGAGCCTGCCCGAAAGTGGCGCGTCAATGCTTATGTGGATATTTGGCAGCACCCCTGGTTGCGGTTCAATGTAGACGCCCCCTCTACCGGCTTCGAATATCTCACCAGACTCACCTACACCGAGCGTAGAAAGATGGAGTTTTATACACAGGTTAGGATCGAGCGCAAACAGAGAAACAATACCCAAATAGAAAGCACTTTTGATCAATTAGAGAACCGTACCCGTTCACAACTCAGATTTCATTACGCCACCAAGTTGACCGCAGCGCTTGAGCTCCGAACTCGACTAGAGTTATCCGCCTTCACGACATCTAGTGGCATCGGCAACGAAACGGGCTATCTCTTGTATCAAGACTTTATATACAAACCCCGCTTCAGTCCTTTTTCCATGACGAGCCGGATAGCCCTATTCGACACCGACGATTTCAATAGCAGAATATTTGCTTACGAGAGCGATCTACTATTCAATTTTTCCATCCCCGCTTACTTCAATAAGGGAGTCAGGTACTACGTCAATTTTCGCTACAAGCCGACCCGTTCCTTGACCCTAGAGTTGCGATTTGCCCAGAGTCGATTCAGAGATCTAGAGTCGATCAGCTCTGGCATCAATGAGATCCAAGGCAACACGCGCTCGGAAGTCAAAGCCCAGATAAAGTATCAGTTTTAGATTTGGAACGCTTATGTGGGAGCTCCGCCAAGCCTATCGGCGGCGGCAGGCTATCCGCTACTACCCTTCCTTCCAGTCAGGATACCGCTCCTATCCTTAGCTTCTAGCGCGGCATCCGCCTTGCCGCACTTTGGTGCCGGGGGCACGTCGTGTTTGAGTGGAATAGTTGAAGCTCAAAAAACACTAAATTTTAAAAAAAAGTCCATCTTTCAAAAATAGTCCATTTTGAATATTCGCTACTTTACAATGCGGACTCATACCTTACCATTAATTTAGGATAGAATTACTTGCGACGAATGATAAGGATTTCTCTATCAGAAAAAATCATCCATGAGAAGTCATAAACATAGTTATACATTTTGTTACTACTATTTAAGTAATAACCAGTAACATAATGATAATTAAACTTTTTCTTGTCTAGAATAGATCTATCTATTTTCTTTTGCTTCACATTTTTCCCCATGACTTCTAAAAGAATAGATCTGTTTCGGTGTAGAATTTTATCAGTACTTAAGGTGGTTTCCTTAGTTACTTGTAGTAATCGTACATGATATTCATTTTTACATTCGATGGAACAGAACTGCTTGTCAGATCTTCCCTTCACGGCTTTTTTACACATTTTACAAAGCATAGTTGAAAGAGTATTTTGTGTATCTACAAAAAATGGATGCTATAAAGAAGCATATAAGTAGTTAACGGTTAATAACCGTTAGTAACGGTTAATCTAGCTAATATACATAACTTATTGTATTACAGTAGGTTGTTTTTATACTTTTGAAATATTTTTTATCCAATCATTAACGATATTTAAACTTATAGAAAATGACTGTTACTATACTGACCCCATCTGCAAAAGTAAAGCGTTTAAAATTTCACATACCCTATGCGTGTAAATCACTACGAGAAGCAATAAAATCACTAAACTCTAGCTGGTATCATAGTGATGAAAAGCTATGGAGTGTTATAAATACAATTGAGCACAAAAAAAAGCTAACAGACATGATAGAAAGCTTTGGAATAAAATGGACCACAGAGGCATTACCTGACTCAAAAAAGAAAAGCATTCCTAATGTCGCGCTTAATGCCTCATCGAAAGATGCGATTAGTAGACTACATGAAAAACTAGTCTTGAAAGGCTATAGTGTCGCTACACTAAACACGTATAAAACTTATTTCACTAGGTTTGTTTGTTTCTACAATTCTAGAGACTTGATGAGTATTCAGAAAGAAGAAATAGAGGCCTTTTTATATAAAATGATAATCAAAGAAAATCTCTCAGACTCAGCACAAAATCAGTTTATTAATGCTATAAAGTTTTATTACGAAACGGTGAAAGGTCAACCACGAGAATACTACGATCTACAAAGGCCGAAGAAAAGCAAAACTTTGCCCAACGTACTATCAAAAGAAGATATAAAGAAGCTCATATCGCAACCAAAAAATATTAAGCATAAAGCTATTTTATCCCTCATCTACTCAGCAGGGCTTAGAATTAGTGAACTCATAAATATACGCATCGAAGATATTAGATCTAAAGAAGGATACATATTCGTAAAAGCAGCAAAAGGAAAAAAAGATCGAAGAACTTTATTGTCTTCTAAGTTAACTGAGCTATTAAGACTATATTATATGGAATATAAGCCAAGCTATTGGTTATTTGAAGGGCAATCTGGAGGCCAATATAGTATTACTAGTATTCGTAAAATATTCAGAAGAGCCATCAAAACAGCTAACATAAATCCTTGGGCTACTCCACATACTTTGAGGCATAGTTTTGCTACGCATTTACTCCAATCTGGAGTGAGTCTGAGACATATTCAAAAACTTTTAGGTCACAGTTCATCTAAAACAACAGAGGTGTACACTCATATACTTAATGTAAACAACAAAAACATACAAAATCCACTTGATAATATGTTATAAGGTTGTATTTTGGATTTAGATATAATAGGAATAAACGCCATAGTGGTTTATATTCAGATGTTACAGAGAATTAGAATTGAAAAATGACATTAGAAGAATTAAAGAGTAGAATATCAGAACTGAAAGAAGAGCCAATTCCTCTTGCCTCAGAAGAAAGACTAATCTTTGCTTCTAAACTTAGATATGATGCGTTACATCACAATTTTGATACTGGCTATGATGAACTTTATAAAATACTTGCTAATCCAAATTGTGACGCATCAACAGCACTTCAATTATATTGGCAGAACAGGCCATTGTTCTTTTTGAATAATCCAAGAGCTCAGGATAATATTCATATTGAAACTTTCAAATTTAAAAAACATTTAGAGGAGAAACTTAAACAGAAAGCCTATCAGCCAATCTTGCAAATTGATCCACTTGAATTTGCTATCAACACAATGGATTCAAAAGATGAATTTGATTCAAAGTCAGAATACTTAGATCAAATTCCGATAGAATGTCTTCTGCCAATTAATCACAATGAACCTACAAAGATTTTCTATAATCGAATACCAAAGAACACTTCACTGATAGGTGTAAAGTCATTGTTCCTATTCGAATTCCAAGATTTTAAAAAATTAGAAATATTGGACGGAATTGAAAACATCGAAGAAGTAACTATTTCAACAAATCCCTACAGTCGAACTAAGCCGAAAAAAAGAAAATTCAAAGAACTTCTAATATTTAGAAACGTGAAGAAGTTACTCTTGAGTTTTTATTCAAAATTCTCAAGTCTTGAAGACATTCATATTCTTGATAAGTTAACTGATTTGAAAATAAACATTGAACCAGAAGATACTAAACATTTAGTAGGATTGTCGAATTTAAGATCACTGTGTTATACGAACCTAAAGGAGACATCAATTTCTGCGATTACAGAATTGACGAATCTTGAAAAGCTCACATTGCTTTCTTGTTCCAAATTGAATGACCTATCGGGGATTGAAAAACTGTCAAATCTAACCGAATTGAAAATTAGATTAGCTAAGAAGTTAAGAGATATAGAATCAATAGCAGAATTAAAACTGGAAACACTCATATTTTCTGAGGTTGAAATTTCAAACAAGAAAATGGAGGCAATTAAAGATATGCCGATTGAAACACTTCAATTAGATTGTAAGAAGATCACAAACTTGAACTTCATCAGTTCAGATGGAAAATTATCAAGTAATTTGAGAGATGTCTATTTATACCGTTTAGATAGTTCACCTATATTAAAGGAAAAAATGAATGAATATGACTTGTCAAAATATAAAGTGGTGGAAGTAGATATGAATAACTCTCTGTAACAAGCGACGATCACGATCATGCTTCCTTCGTCAGCACGACGGATGTCGCAGATCCGTTATCTGTAAGCAAATCAAAAAATGACAAGAACATTTGAAATCATACTTAACTCAATCAAACTAACTGTAATTGGATTATGCCTAATTATTGTTGGATGTGTAGACAATAGTTCTAAACCAGATAATTCTCAGAATTTAGATATTGAAACTACAAAGCATACTGAGATAAACCAAATTGACCAAAATCAAATAAAGAAACTTGCCTTAGAAAACCATGGAGGATTAACTATAAATTTAGATAATCAAATTGACGATTTTGCAACTAAAATATTAGATATCAATAAGGTTAAGCACTCAGCCGAATACTTAAGTAGATCAGAAGTTGGCCACGTTACCATATTCAATTTCGATGGACTGAAAAACTACTACGCATATTCAGATAAACGATACCCAAAAAATAGTCAACCAACTTACTATGAAAATTTCACTTTATTCGTTTTCGAATATGAAAGTGAAGTTTCTGCATCCAATTGCATTAATTTAATTTATGCAAACACTAATCTAACCTCAGAACAATTAGATAGCTTAAGAAAAAATAATCCCAAATTGCTTAACAATATAGAAACATCTTTAAAACCAGGAGGTCTAATAATTCAAAAGAATAACTATGTTTTTAGTTTGGTTAAAACTTGTAGAAGACCTCCTGTCAAAAACAATTGGAAAGAATACGAAGATATTTTTATTAGATCAATTTCTACAGATGGACAAACAATTAATACTTTGAATGCGAAATGTGGAATGATGAATTATAGCTTTGAAAAAAGGAAGCCTACAGATAACAAGTGATATAAGGGCATACTGCGTACGGCCCTATATCACAGATCCGTTACATAGCATTAAAAAAGAAAACCAATTGGGAGAGATATCAATAATTCATGGAAGAATAATAATGAATGATAAAGAGAGCGGAAACGAGTTCTTTAAGAATTATATTGATAAGAATCATCCACTTCTGCCAATAGAGGCATTCAACTTACAATTGCTAAACTCAGAACACTATAGATACAATCCAATCTTAACCTTTGGAAGAACTTACAAATACTTAGATGGAGGATATGAATGGAAACAACTAATTCTGAAATTTGAGAACATATTGATGAATCTAAACTTCGACAATGCCAAAATGTATCTCGAAACTGAGTTCTTAGGAAATTACGAGTTCTTTTGGAAGAAAATTCCTGCGAACGAGAAAGGCCAAAAATTTTTCTTTGGAACAGGAAGGTTTTCAATGTTTGGAAATAGAATAGAAGAACCTGACAGCAAATTTCCAATGAATACAGAATACCCAATTAGATATGACGAAGAAATATTAGATGGCTTTAACTCAATTGTAAATCAGCTAAACACAATTCCAAAAGAGACAAAACATATCTTCATTAAACCATATGAACATGAATTCTTAGGACATGATGGAATAAGACTTATTCTTACTCAACTACAATTGAATGGAATCATTGAATGGGGATATGAAACTAAAGAAAACAATTATGCCTTATATATAATCAGAAAAAAGGAAATAACTCAAATGAAAAACGCTATGTAACAAGCTGTGACCACGATCATAGCCGCCTATCGGCAGGCTACGACGGGTACAGCCGATCCGTTATCGGTAATTCGACCTAAGAAATAAATAAATGATAAAATCATTATTGACAAAATGGAAACTGAATAAAGCGGCAATTAGGTTTCAAAACAATGACCTAAACTCTGCTCAAATTATATATGAAGAAATTTTAGAAACACAAGCTAATAATATTGATGTACTAATTTGGTTAGGTTCACTCCATTCCGAAAAAGGAGAATATCCCAAGGCTTTCGAAAAAATCCACTTTTCTTGGATGCATCTATTGTTTACAGCTTGAGCTACAAGTAGAAGATGGGACATTTAGGCAAGGCATGAAGAATGAGTTTAGCTTTTGCTAAGCGAGTGATGAGCAACGAAGCATAAATGGTTCATATT
>CALIEI010000030.1 GCA_938022165.1 uncultured Saprospiraceae bacterium
GATCTATTTCCACTACTAAACTCTGCAATGAATCAAAAGATCTTCGCGAGATGGCAAAAGTATGTTTAAGAAATAATTTGTTGCGATGTAAAGTAAGTTTCATGATCTAATATAAAACGAAAGGTTCGATAATTTCTGAAAAATTGTAAATCAAATTTGTATAAGTATTTGATTTTCTGCGACTTATAAGGCCTTCTACTCTTTTCTTAACATGCTGGTTATCAGTGATTTAAAATTTATTACCGAACCTTTGAAATAATTTAGTTGCTGACTCATAGACCTAATAAGCAAACAAGTCTTTATGTAATATTCTAATTTTGATAGAATTCGCCCTTCTTGAAACAATCAATAGCGTATTCACTCGCATCGAATTGAGGATTTGGAATTTCTTCTATTGCACACCACATCCACCCATCACACTTATCAGGTTCCATCAATTTGCACTCCCCTTCAAATTGATTGACGAAAAGATTCACAGAAATGTAGTGTTTATTCTCCTCTTTATAAGTTCTTAAATTATTTGTCACGTTGACAACTTTCGGATTCTTTATCCTTAGGCCAGTTTCTTCAAAGACTTCCCTTATTGCAGCTTCTTCAAAAGATTCTCCATTTTCTAGATGCCCTCCAGGTATAGAATAATATGGACTATGACTCCCCTTCCGTTTCCCGATTAGGATTTTGTTTTCAGAATTTTGTATGATCACCCCAATTCCAACACCTGGTCGATTCATAAGATTTGTTTTATCCAAAAATTAATACTGTTCAAGGAATGCTTTAATATAAGACAACAATGGAGAAGCTCATAATTTCTAAATTAGAAATTCATATTATCTATATGAAATCAACATGACAAACTACTTTATCAATGAAGAGTTAGAGCTTTAGGAATCTTAGATTTTGGGGACTTGAACTTAGGTCTTTATTTTGTTGTGCTTGAGGATGGTGGGGTGAGTAGAGTATCTAAATTGGTTAAGTTGTAGGGGGTGGGTCAATACCTAACAATTGTTCATCGAACCAAACATCTTCAAAACCTTCATTGTCAATAAGAAACCTAAAACCTTCTTGTAATCCTAGGAATTTTATAATTGTTGGATTTGATTGTAATAAATGTTCAACACAAATTGGTTTGAAGAAATCATCATTTTCTTGAAGTTCGCCTGTCCATAAATACCATCCTTCATTTCCTTTGCACTTTGGATGTCTCATCCCGTTAATCGGGAATTCATTTTCTACGATATTTGTTCCTATTGTCCATTTTCTGTTTACGGGACTCCACTTAGACTTATATTTTTGACATATTAATTTTTGAGACTCAATATGGACATTCCAATTATTATATAAAGCAAGATTGTCCTCTCCAGTTTCAAGACGTAATTTCCATAATTGAATATTTCGCTTTGTTATTGAATAGTTCAGTTCTTCATCCTCCCATTCATAAATAGTATCAATTAGTATTTCGTCATCCGTTTGATCGTCTATATCAATTATTAAATTCTCAGCAAAAGACTGAATAGTTCTTTTGTCGATATCTCCATTTAAAAATTGGTCGCATAGTTTTAAAACTGTTATTTTGATTTCGTTTGACAACTCAGTTTTCTTTTTTAAATATACCTTTTCCCCAAGGTTCTTTTTTAGAATAGTTTGCTTTGTTTAGGATCTTTTCAATTTCTCCTTCTTCCCAATCCCACAAATGCGAATCTTTATCATTTGCATTGAATCCTTCTATTTCATTTATTTCATCAATTACCCTTAAATTTTCTTTTTGGGTGGCTATGAAGTAGAAAAAGTCATCCCAGCTGATTGCAAACAAAATTGATTTGTCTGCTGCATAGATATAATAATCTTTGAATTTTATCTGTTCGACAAATTCCAATTCCGTCATGCTTGTCAAATCTAATTCTCTCTTTTCTTCATAAAATTCATCAATTACTATTACATTATTTTTGCCTAAAATATTCAGAAGTTTGTAGATTCCAATCTTTGTAAATGTGTCAAAATGTCCCTCAATCGGAAACCATATTTCATTTTTCTCTGTGTACTTTTCTAATTTATTCAGCAAATCAAATCTTCTCAATGGTTTTTTATAAGCATCAATTGAAGTTTTTAAAGCACGATTTACTTCTCGGAAATTTTCTAATGTTGTTTCGGAAATTACCTTATTCCATTTAACAACTTTTCCTGATTTAATAATTTCAGGTGTTTTCGGATAATTTTCATTTGATACATATATTTTAGCATCTACCCCACTTATATCCTTAAAAATATCATCTTTTGCTTTTAACTCTTCAAAACTGATTTGCTTGGTTACTTTTCTTGATGAGATATTAGATTCAGAATCTATTTTAAAGAATGGAAGAAAACATATTTTCACTAAATCGAAATTTTCTTTATAGTGTTCTAGTACTGGAGTTTCTTCATCAGGATATATTTTATTTTCTTCGATTATTTTCATTTTTGTCTCTTATTGATGCTGACGGTTCGAAGATATCTTGTATCTCCAACCGGAGGGAAGATATACGCTAATATATAGTATTTTCTAGTTAGAGTTTATTTCTTTGCCAATCAAGATTTAATTCATTGATGATCAACTTTCTCTATTCACAACTTTCTAAATGCCATTTCGCTAACTTCCATTCATTATCTTGATCAATTCTATAATCAAAAGGCAATTCATAGTCTTTTGTTTCAATCAGTTTATTTAAAATAGTGTTTGTTACTTCAGGTTGGTAGATTCTCCAAATCAGTTCTCGTGTTTTGTTCCAAGTTATTCTTCCTAAAAACAATGCATTCGGCTTCTCCTTGTTTTCTCCCTTTATTTCATCGTCCAACCAATCTTCGAACTCTTCTACTGTTGTTCGATCCGTTAAATCTGGCATTCCATTTTCAATTAGTTGATTGAAGTGAACCATTACTGAGCAATGCCAGTTAAAAACTTCTTTTGGTTCGAAATTAACCAGACTTTTATTTATCACTGCAATTCCCGGAAGTTCATCTTGATTGAACTTCAAAATTTGGTAGTTTTCATCTGGTATTATAACTCTAAACTCTTTCATTTAACGTAACCCTTCTTGTACAGCATATTTGTCTACTAGAAGCCTTTTGGCTATCTGTTTGTTTTTTTCTGGATTCTTCGTTAAACCCATATTCACACTTTCAATCTCCGATAGTTTCTCGGCAATCTTGAATTCGTTTTCTTCTATTACTAGTGTTGTGATAATGCCTACATAATTTGAATATTCACCCCTTGCACAAGGTTCATCTGAGACACCAATCGGATCCCATAAGTAATATAGAACTTCATCTATTCTAGCTGTAAGTTCTTTTATTTGAGCTCTATTTTTCATTTACTTTGATTCCTTGAAATTGCTCATAACAATTCACAAGCAATAATTACATCATCAATCTAAATCCCTCTCCCATCAATCCACATCAACCCCCTCAATATAAGGCCCACCTGCTTCCACAATCATCTTTGCAACAGTCTTAATCTTGGTATTGATTTCTGTAAGTTCTCCTTTAAACAATTTTACATCGTCCTTTGCCCAACTAATAAGGTCTCGATGTGTATCTGTAGGTCCATATGTGGAGTTGGACAAGCCAATGTATAAGGAGAATAATCTGTCTCCAAGTGTAGGAATTGTCTTCTCTCCTATCTCACGTTTAGCTTTACTACCACTCATTTTATTTTCAAGCATGTTGAGCTGTTGAGTAGCTTCCATGAGGGTAGCCGCATAATCCTTAGATGATAGGTTTGAATTACCTACTGCTCTTTTGACGGCTGCTAACTTTTGTTCTGTGTGGCTATATTCACTTTGCATGCCAGAGCTATTCCTAACCAAGCCAGCGTAGTCCTCCCAGAATGCCTTAGTCTGTTCCATTACCGTTCCTTCTGCTGGTTCATATAATGGCTTCACATTGAAAGAGATCGTCTCTGAGAGCATTGCTTCAGCGCCATTAGATTCATGCATTAGACTGGCGGTGTACTTCCCTGGTGCTGCTAAAATGCCGAAAGGTCCACCGTTATTTCCGTTTCCAGATGGAGGAGTGAGTTCGATCATATCAGTAGCTGGATACCTTAAATCCCACGTTATTTTATTGAATCCTTTTTTAGCTTCACAAGGCAATCTTCTAACTAGATTGCCATTATCATCTTTTATGATCATCCATAGTTTATCTTTCTCTTCCGTCATTTCTGCATCCAGATCCGCCCAGTCTGTCATTTTAAATTGGCTGTTGTTTTTTGCTGCTTCCTTTTCTCTTTCTTTTCTCAATTCTGCTTTGGATTTAATACCATCCTTGAGGTAGTAAGTAAGCGTAGCACCAAAGGGAGGATTCTTTGAGAAAAAATGTTCAGATCCCAAATTTGCGCTTCCTTCATTAAAACCGATTACAGAGCGTGGTATATACCAGAGCGCATCACGTGTTGAGAATAGTTTCGCATCCGCAGCCATCTGCTTATCTGACAATTCTCTAAACACTGAAATGTCATCATAGATATAAATAGA
This sequence comes from uncultured Saprospiraceae bacterium, assembly GCA_938022165.1. GTDB lineage: Bacteria > Bacteroidota > Bacteroidia > Chitinophagales > Saprospiraceae > JALZVN01. Next base: position 4,506 of record CALIEI010000030.1, read on the forward strand.
TCTACCAAAAGATCCGCACACTAGATCGTCTTCTCTTTTCTGAATTTTCAAATCTCTAAATGAAATAGTAGGTAGATCACCCTTCAATTGAGACCACTTCTTGCCACCGTTGATGCTGAAGTAGATACCAAACTCTGTCCCAATAAATAACAGCTCAGGGTTTTTATGATCTTGCACAATTCTCCATACCAGATTTCTATCTGAGATACCAGTAGTGATCTTATTCCATGTTTGGCCTCTATTGGTACTCTTAAAAAGGTAAGGCTTGTAGTCTCCTTCTTTGTGATTATCCATGGCTAGGTAAACTGTATTCTCATCGTGCAGATCCGCACGAATGTCATTCACATACGCACGCTGCGGCACACCGGAGATCGAAGACACTTCTTTCTTCTTCCAAGTCTTACCTCCATCGCTAGTGATCTGTATAAGGCCATCATCCGTACCAGCATATATCAGATCTTCATTTAAGGGAGAGACCGCTAGATTTGCAATCGTATTATAAGTAGACATCGCAAAAACATCCCAAGGATTGTCATAGCTTTGTCGATCCCCCATGATAGGTAAGCCAAGTCTATTTTCATTTCGAGTAAGATCTTCTGAGATAGCCGTCCAACTGTCACCACGATTTTCAGACACCCATACACGTTGAGATGCGAAATAAATACGCTGTGGTTTGTTTTCACTGATCAGAATAGGTGCATCCCAATTGAATCTTTCAAACGGTTCGCCAGGTCCCGCTTGAGGTTTGATGTCCATCACTTCTCCCCTTTTGAGATCTATTCTACTTAGTGTTCCTTGCTGTCTCTGTCCATACATGATGTCTGGGTTTCCTGGCTCACAAGCAGGCTGATGGCCATCCCAGTTGAGCACTACTTTCCAATCACTATTTTGAATACCCGTGACATTGTCTGTTCTAGATGGACCACCTTCCGTACTGTTATCTTGAGTCCCTCCGTATACATTGTAAAATGGCTCAGCATCATCAACCGCTATCTTATAAAATTGGGTAAGCGGCAGATTCGGAAAGAATCTCCAATTCTCTGCCAGATCATAAGATTCATATAGTCCACCATCTGTTCCAACCAAGAGATAGTCAGGATCATTTTTCTTAAATACCAAAGCATGATTATCCGAGTGCTTATACTTTTCACTCAGTCTTCTAAAGTTTTTACCCCCATCATCAGACACTTGTATTCGTACGTCCATTAGATATATGCGATCAAGATTGTGCGGACAAGCATACAGTTCTTGATAGTAGTGCGGACCTGTTCCACCAGATATAGCGTCAGACATTTTTTCCCAGGTACTACCTTTGTCCGTACTTTTGTACACTGCTCCTTTTCTTCTATCCAATTCTATTGCTGCGTATAGATAGTCCGGATTGTGCGGCGAGATAGCCAGTCCTATTTTTCCTAGGTTAGACTTAGGTAGCCCTTCTGTCAATTTGGTCCAAGTGTTGCCACCATCCATAGATCTATGCAATCCAGAGCCAGGGCCGCCACCCATATAAGCCGCCACTGTTCGATGTCTATCCCATGTAGCAGCATATAGTATATTTGGATTGGTAGGATCGATTTCGATCTCCGTTGCGCCCGTCCATTCTGTATCTCCCAATACTTGACGCCAGTTGGCACCTCCATCTTCTGTCTTGAACACACCCCGTTGTCCACCTTTACTCCAAAGCGGACCTTGCGATGCCACCCAGACAACATTAGAATTTTCTGGATGCACGATGATCTCAGATATGTGCTCTGATTTATCTAGTCCGACATTCGTCCACGTCTGACCGCCATCCATACTCCTAAATACACCATCACCGAAGCTAAGGTGACGCCCTCCAACATTCTCTCCAGTACCCAACCAGATTACACTTGGATTATTTGGGTCTATGGTGATACAGCCTGTCGAGTAGCAGCTCTCATCATCAAAGATAGGCTTCCAAGTATTTCCCGCATTGGTCGTTTTCCAGACCCCTCCAGATCCGACTGCCACATACCATGTACTTTCATCTTGAGGATGCATTGCGATATCTGCTATCCGGCCAGACATCAGCGCTGGTCCAATGCTTCTAAATTTGAGTCCCGAAAAATTTTCTTTGCTCCAAGGATCGTTATTAGTGTTTGATTGAGCAGATAGCCCAAGCGTGAATAGACTGAGGAATAATGTAATTATGATTTTCATTTCAAATTGATTTAGAGTTGCCTACAAGATAAGGAATGAATTTATTCCTAAGGATTAGTCGACCCAATTATATTTAAATTGTTACCAACATCAGATCAGTTTTTGGTGCTTGGTATGGAATAATGAAAGTTATCTGAATCTTTCTTCTGTTTTATCGGGTAGGAAGACAAGGATTAATTCCTTGCCTGTCCTCCCACACCACCCTGCGTACGGAACCGTACAGGGCGGTTTTCTAACTAATTCTTTACACCCTGATAAGAAGTGTAAAGTTCGTGATGTTCTCTTCAG
>CALIEI010000031.1 GCA_938022165.1 uncultured Saprospiraceae bacterium
TGTTTTTTGGATATCATACCTAATAAATCGAATGATAGTATTAAAATTTGGGGGTTCTTCAGTTGCTAAACCTGAGCGCATATTACAAATTGTCGATATTCTCGTCAAATATTATGAGGATGGTAAAGCATTTACGGTAGTTTTTTCTGCCTTTGGAGGTGTTACCGACTCTCTAATTCAGATGAGTAAGCTAGCCGCTGGTGGCAAAGAATCCTACCTCGACGCTTTTAAAGTTTTTAGTGATAGGCATATTGCTGCGGCTAATAGTTTGTTGGATGGTGCTTTATTGGCAGAAGTACTAAGTGAACAAGAGAAAAATCACAAGGATCTCAAAGATCTTCTAAATGGTGTTTTTCTAGTAAGAGAGGCTTCCAAGCGTACAATGGATTATGTGCTAAGTTTTGGAGAGCGGAATTCGGCCTACCTCATTACGCAAGTTTTGAATCAAAGAGGGATCAGCGCTCATTATCTAGATGCTCGAAAAGTGATCAAGACCGATGTCAACTATGGTGCTGCCAAAGTGGATATGAACAAGACAGCTGAACAAGTTAAAGCATATTATGAATCCAATCCGGGTGTAAAGATTGTTACGGGTTTTGTAGCTGCTGGCAAAAATGGAATAACTACCACGCTTGGTCGTGGCGGTTCTGATTATACTGCTTCTCTATTGGCTAGTAGTCTGGATGCAGAGCATATAGAAATATGGACTGATGTAAGTGGTGTACTCACTAGCGATCCTAGAAAAGTAAAAAAAGCCTTTACGATTCCCTCGCTTTCCTACGCTGAGGCTATGGAGATGTCGCACTTTGGTGCAAAGGTAATTTACCCTCCTACTCTGGTCCCTGCGCTAAACAAACAAATCCCGATCTACATCAAAAATACTTTTGAGCCTGCTATTGATGGTACTTTTATTTCCGGTGCATCTGGTAATGGTAGAGCTGTAAAGGGTATATCTTCGATTGGTAATGTTTCGTTATTGACGCTTTCGGGATCTGGTTTGTTTGGAGTGCCAGGTATAGCGGGTAGACTTTTTCAGTGTCTGGCTAGCGCTAGTATCAATATCATTTTGATTACACAAGGTTCTTCGGAGTCTTCAATTAGCTTTGCTGTTGCTCCATCGGCTGCAAAAGCGGCCAAATCTGCCGTTGATTCAACTTTTGAATACGAAATAAGCAAGCAGAATATTAGACCCGTTACTGTAGAGAAAGATCTTTCTGTAATAGCTATTATAGGTGAAAATATGCGCTATCAGCCGGGTATAGCAGGTAGACTTTTTCAATCCCTCGGTAAAAACGGTATCAATACCATTGCTATAGCACAAGGCTCTTCAGAGCTAAATGTATCTGTAGTGATTAATAATGCAGATGAAACTAAGGCACTCAATGTGCTCCATCAAGCATTCTTTTTGTCGGATATACGAACGATTAATTTATTTATGGTGGGTGTCGGATTGATTGGAAAAACCTTGATCAAACAAATACAAGAACAAAAAGAATATCATAGAACGCAAAATGCCATTGAAGTCAACATAGTCGGAATGGCTAATAGTAAGCGAATGATTTTTGATGAAGATGGTCTCGATCTTTCTGATTGGCAAGAACAATTGTCTGTAGGCGAAACTCAAATGTCTATGCAAGATTTTGTTGCTAAGATGAAAGAGATGAATATGAGTAATTCTATCTTCATCGACAATACGGCAAATGCTGATATCGCTGAATTTTATGAGCATATTTTAGATGCTAGTATTTCGATTTCGACACCTAATAAGATTGCTACATCTAGTTCTTATTTAAAGTATAGTCGCTTAAAAAAATTGGCGCATAAGCGTGGTGTACATTTTATGTATGAAACTAATGTTGGTGCTGGACTTCCACTGATTTCTACGATCTCTGATTTGATAAATAGTGGAGATCAAATATTGAAATTGGAAGCGGTCTTATCGGGATCACTATCTTATATCTTCAACAACTTCAAGGGAGAAAATTCATTTCATGAAATTGTGAGAGAAGCAAAAGCGCTTGGATATACAGAGCCAGATCCAAGAGAAGATTTGTATGGTCTTGATGTGCGTAGAAAGATAATTATCTTGGGTCGTGAAATTGGATTGCCAATAGAACAAGATGACGTAGAGATAGAAAATGTTCTTCCGCAAAAATGCAAAGAAGTAGAAACGGTAGATGAGCTATTCGAAGTACTCAAAGATGAAAACGAATATTTCGAAAACTTAAAAACGAAAGCTGCTGCAGAAGGTAAAGTTTTGAGAATGGTGGCTAAACTAGATGATGGAAAAGCGAGTATTCAATTGGAAAGCGTAGATGATACACATGCATTCTATTCTCTCAATGGCTCAGACAATATGGTTGTTTTGACAACTAAAAGATATCATGAGCGACCTCTCGTCATTAGAGGTCCTGGAGCGGGTGCTGAAGTAACGGCTGCAGGTGTGTTTGCGGAAATCTTGAAAATTGGCAATCTTATATCTAAATAGTTGATTATCAATATAATATGAAGGGAACTGGTATAAAAGTTTTTGCTCCTGCTACAGTAGCGAATATGGCTTGTGGGTATGACTTGATGGGCTTTGCCTTAGAAAAGCCGGGTGATGAAATCATAGGTAGGCTTTGTAATAAGCCCGGGGTTCACATCACCAATATTTATGGTGACAAAGGAAAGCTTTCTAAGGTTACCGCTGAGAATACAGCTGGTGTCGCTGCTCAAAAATTGCTTGATCATTTGGGTGATCCTACGATCGGAGTCGAAATGGAAATATATAAGAAGATGCCCTTTGGTTCCGGAATGGGATCTAGCGCTGCGAGTGCCGCTGCTGGCGTTATGCTCGTAAATGAACTCTTAAAAAAACCTTTGCAGAAAAGAGAGCTTTTGCCTTTTGCGGTTTTGGGAGAGCAAGTAGCAGATGGTTCTTATCACGCAGATAATGTCGGCCCTTCCCTTCTTGGAGGAATTTTATTTATCAGAGACAATGCAAGTCTTGATTTTCATCGGGTGGCCTGCCCTCCTGGTTTATATGCCACGGTAGTACACCCTAATATTAAGATTCTTACAAAGGATGCAAGAGATATACTTTCTGATCAATTGACATTGGATCAGCACATCGCACAAAATGGAAATTTAGGTGGGCTCATAATAGGATTACATAATGGTGATTTTGATTTGATCAAACGCTCTTTGCAGGATGTAATCATAGAGCCACAGCGTGCGCAACTTATTCCTGGATTTTATGATGTTCAGGAAGCAGCCCTTCAAGAAAACGTCTTAGGTTGCAGTATTTCTGGTGCTGGTCCAGCCATCTTTGCCTTATCTAACAATAATCTCATTGCTGAAAATGCGGGGATCGCTATGCAGAAAGCTTTCTTAAAGCATAACATAGAATCCAATGTATATATGAGCAAAATCAACAAAGAAGGAGCGATCCTATACTAACATGAAATTATATAGCACCAATAATCCCGATCACCTAGTAGATCTAAAGGAAGCTGTTCTAAGAGGTTTACCAGCAGACAATGGTTTATACATGCCATGTCATATACCTACTTTAAAAGATGGTTTTATATCAAGTCTAAAAGACAGAACACTACCTGAAATAGCGATTGAGGTTTGTAAAACGCTTTTTGACGAATATATCGGCGAGGAGGAGTTGGTCCAAATAATAGAAACAGCTATCAACTTCCCTGCTCCTATTGTTTCTCTAGATAAGGATACACATATACTAGAATTATTTCATGGCCCTAGTATGGCATTCAAAGACTTTGGAGCTAGATTCATGGGTCAGCTTATGGGTTTCTTCAATCAAGGGGAAAATAAAGAACTCAATATACTGGTGGCTACCTCTGGCGATACTGGTGGTGCTGTTGCCGCAGGGTTTTTAGATGCACCAGGCATTAATGTTTACATCCTTTATCCTAGCGGAAAAGTAAGTGATATACAAGAGCAGCAATTAACTACCCTAGGCAAAAATATTACTGCTCTTGAAGTTAATGGTACTTTTGACGATTGCCAAGCTTTGGTTAAATCTGCTTTTTTAGACAAAGATCTTCGTGCTAAGATGCGTCTGGCTTCAGCTAACTCTATAAATATTGCTAGGCTTATCCCCCAGTCGTTTTATTATTTTGAAGCATATAAGCAACTTGAGGATTCTTCTAAGGATGTAGTGTTCTCAATACCTAGTGGAAACTTTGGAAATCTGACAGCTGGTGTATTTGCCTATAAAATGGGATTACCTGTAAAGCAATTTTTAGCAGCCACTAATATCAATGATATTATTCCTCAGTATTTAAGCACTGGGGAGTATTGCGCTAAACCTTCTATGGCTACTATTTCTAATGCCATGGATGTTGGTGATCCTTCCAATTATAAGCGTCTTGCAGATATCTTCAAGCAAGAAGGTTCCACGTGGAACAATATGAAAGAACTACTCACTGGGTATAGCTATAATGATGAATTAACTAGGAAGGCTGTTCAAGAAGTGTACAACGAATATAATTACATTATAGACCCTCACGGCGCAATTGGGTATAGAGCTCTTAAAGAGTACCAGAAAAAGCACAATGTTAATGGTGTAGTTTTAGAAACGGCTCATTATGCTAAATTTAAACCTACAATGGATAAGACACTTGGATTCGACGTGCCGATCCCAGATCAGCTTTCCTCTTTGCTGGAGAAAGAAAAAGTAGCTAAAAACATGACCTCCTCTTTTGAAGATTTTAAATCATACCTTTTAGCTCTATAGATTTTTAGAAACCAATTTGTCCGTTATTATATAAAGGGAGTGTTCCACGTGGAACACTCCCTTTATATTTTGATTTTCTTAATATGTTAGTGGTTAAAATATGACCTCTTTTGTTAGTTTCTTATATCTTTGTTTTACTTAAAATTAAATGATGAAAAAACTTATTTACCTAGTATTGATTCTTCTTTTATCGCAGACCGTTTCTTTTGCTCAAAAGAATACCAATACAAACAAATTTAAACAGTTGGACACCGAGTTGCCAACTCCTAATGTTTATAGAACAGGTTCTGGTGCGCCAGGCGCTCAATACTGGCAACAGAAAGCAGACTATGTTATGAAGCTAGAGCTTGATGATAAAACACAAAAGCTCTACGGTGATGAGACCATTACTTATACAAACAATTCGCCTGACCAATTAGAATACCTCTGGGTACAGCTGGATCAAAATATGAGAGCGAAAGACTCTGATACATATAAAATAAGAACCAATAGGATTTCTGATAAAATGTCTCTAAGACAATTAAAAGGTTTGGAGCCTACGTTTGATGGCGGTTTTAAGATAGACCACGTCAAAGGTGCGAATGGTTCAGATTTAGATTACACCATCAATAAAACAATGATGCGTATAGATCTAGATCAAAATCTTAAGCCGGGAGAAACAATGTCTTTCAGTATTAAGTGGTGGTACAATATCAATGACCGTATGCAGATAGGCGGAAGATCAGGATACGAGTACTTTGAAGAAGACGATAACTATCTTTATACTATAGCACAGTTTTTCCCACGAATGGCGTCTTATAATGATGATCAAGGATGGCAGAATAAACAGTTTCTTGGACGTGGTGAGTTCGCTTTAATTTTTGGAGATTATGATGTAGAGATTACTGTGCCTTCAGATCATATGGTAGCAGCTACGGGTGTACTACAAAATGAAGGAGACGTTTTGACGAAAAAACAGCAAGAACGTTTTGACGAAGCTAGAAATGAATTTGAGACACCAGTGTTTATCGTTACGCAAGACGAAGCAGAAAAAGCAGAATCTAAAAAGGCTAGTGGTAAATCTACCTGGAAATTCAAAGCAGAGAATGTAAGAGATTTTGCTTTTGCGTCATCTAGAAAATTTATCTGGGATGCGATGAATGTAAAACAATCTGACGGGAGCACCGTGTTGGCAATGTCAATGTATCCAAAAGAAGGAAATCCAATTTGGGAGAAGTTTTCTACTAAAGCGGTAGCGCATACATTAAAGTGGTACTCGCATTATACATTCCCTTATCCATATCCTGTAGCTTGGTCTATACATGCAGCTAGTATTGGTATGGAGTATCCAATGATTTGCTTCAATTTCGGTAGACCAGAAAAAGACGGTACATATACTGAAAGAACCAAGTATGGTATGATCGGCGTAATCATCCACGAAGTGGGACACAATTATTTTCCTATGATTGTCAACAGTGATGAGCGTCAGTGGACTTGGATGGATGAAGGACTCAACACTTTCCTACAATATCTTACGGAGCAACAATGGGAGCGTGACTATCCATCTCGTAGAGGACCTGCATATAAGATAGTAGATTACATGGCTGGTGATAAATCTAAGATATCACCCATCATGACTAACTCTGAATCCATCTGGCAATTTGGAAACAATGCATACGGTAAACCAGCAACAGCATTGAATATTCTGAGAGAAACTGTAATGGGTAGAGAATTGTTTGATCATGCATTTAAGACTTACTCTAATAGATGGATGTTTAAATCTCCTGAACCAGCAGATTTCTTTAGATCCATGGAAGACGCATCAGCGGTTGATTTGGATTGGTTTTGGAGAGGATGGTTTTATACCAATGATCACGTTGATATCGGAATGTCAGATGTGAAATGGATTAAGTTAGACTCTAAAAATCCTGAGGTAGAAAACAAAATGAAGAAGGAAGAAATGGTTGCTAAGACAACCAATATTTCTAGTATGAGAAACAAAAAATCTATTGCACAAACTAGAGATGAGAAAGACAATTCAATTCGTGATTTCTATACAGGCTATGATCCGCTTGACTTTAATATTTTGGATAAGGAAAAGTATAATAAGTACTATGAAAAATTAAGTGATGAGGAAAAGCAGTTCTTAAAATCAAATAAGAACTTTTACGAAATCACTTTTGAAAATCATGGTGGTCTAGTAATGCCTATTATTTTAGAAATGAAATATAAAAATGGTAGCTCTGAAGTAATCAATATCCCAGCTGAGATTTGGAAAACTACTAACGACAAAGTCACAAAAGTTTTTGTTACCGATCAGGAGGTTAGTGAAATTGTCTTAGATCCATATTTAGAGACGGCTGATACGGATAGATCAAACAATTACTATCCACCAAGACAAGAGATAAATCGTTTTGAATTGTTCCAAAGAAATAGAGGTGCTGGGGAGAATCCAATGCAGCGTGATAGAAGAGCTAAAGAGAGAATGAAAGGAGGGACGAAATAATTATAAATTATAAATGGTGAATTATAAATGATTTGTTTTTCACATCTTCGATGTGACTAATTAAGAATAAAAAGAGCTTTACTTACGGATGTGAGTAAAGCTCTTTTTTATATAGTTTATTTTAATTTTTGATTTAGAACATGAAATGGTAATCGGATAAATCTATATCAAGTTTCTCTTTCTTTAATTCAGTGCATACCATTTTGAAGTTTTCTTTGTCTTTCTTTTTACTTATAAATTCCATTTCCATCATGAGGCTGTCATCTCCAATTTTTTCAAATATTTTTGGATCAATTCCAGCAGGCATATTTTTTTGTTTAGTACCATTACCGAAGTTTGGAGTGAAGCTAACTGGAGCATCCAAAGCGATATAACTAATAATAGTATGTTCATCGTTTTCCATTTGATACCCTTGACAAGGATAACCCATAATAGTTTTTGTTCCTAATTCTTTCATTACGTAATCTCCATACTCTTCATCACTTTCAGCCATCTTTTCGAAATTCATAGTCATTATAGAACCAGATTTTTGCCCATTCATTTCAAATAGTGAAACAGAGATTTTATTTTCTTGATCCATTATAGATATCATACCATCTATCATTTCGTTGGACTTTCCCATTTTATATTTCGCAGCGAAATCAGTACCATCGTTAACTAGATAGTATTGCATTTCCATGTCCTGCTTTGTATTCACTATTTTCAATGTGTATTTCCACTCATAGTTATACTTATTGGTCTTATGTATTGGATCTACTTTGGACCCAAAGATTGAAGGACTTCTTACTCTAGCTTCTTGGTTATACGCTCTATCACTATTTTCCTCTGTTTGATTCTCTGATTGATTTTTATCTCCATCAGGATAAAATATTTTATCTATAGCTTTTCCTGTTTCATCAGCGGCTTTTTCAGCAGATTTTCTAGCGATAGTTTCTTCTACGGCTTCCTTGGTTCTTTCTTTTAATTTTTTAATAAACTGGCCGTTTACATTTGTGCCTATACATAAGCACAACAGAACGATAACAAATTTGAAATTTATCATAACATTGGTTTTTAGATTGTTCATAACAATATATTTCCAAAATTGGAAATACCTATTCGATAAAATTCTTGTGAAATATTTGAGTAAGAAGTGATTAGAATCAGAAACATTCTAATATGAAAAGCGCAAAACGCTGATCAAAGATAAATATAATTGAGAAAATTATAAATTTAGATATTAAGAAATAGTATTGTTATAAGTTTATCTATAACAAGATATCTAACTTACTTAGTTAGCCGCCTTAAGAAAATCTTCTAATATAGAATTAAACTCATTTGGCTTTTCCATCATGGGAGCATGTCCACATTCATTTAGAAAATGTAATTCAGCTTTTTCAATTAACTCAGCGAATTTTTCTCCAACGAACGGAGGCGTGATTGTATCCTGTTGTCCCCAAATCAAAAGCGTAGGTACTTTTATTTGATGAAGCTTATCAGAAAGATTATGCCTGATAGCAGACTTGGCGGTGTATACTACTCGTATAGCTTTGTTTCGATCATTTACAATATCAAAAATTTCATCTACCTGTTCTTTGGTTGCAATTTCTGGGTCAAAGAAAGTCTCCTGTGTTTTCTTTTTTATAAACTCATAGTCTCCTCTTTTAGGAAAAGAAGATCCCATAGAATTTTCAAACAAACCCGAACTTCCAGTTAAAGTTATAGATCTTATTTTATCACCGTGAGCTAAACCAAATAGTAAGGCAATATGGCCACCAAGTGAATTCCCAATTACATGAACTGAATCATAACCTCGATACTCGACAAAATCTTCCACATACTTCAAAAGTCCATCTAGAGATACATCACCAATAGGCATCTCAAATATGGGAAGTAAAGGAACGACAACTTTATACTTAGATGAGAAATATTTGATGATTGATTCGAAGTTACTTAAACCACCAAAAAGACCGTGCAAGAGTAAAAGAACATCGCCTTCTCCTTCTTCTAAAAACTTAAATCCACTTTCTTCTTTTATCTCAGGTGAAGATGTATTCATTGTTATTAAGTGTTAAGGTTAAAATTAAACATTAATTAGCCGATTTCATACCATGTAGCAGTAATAAACATTTAAACTAACAGTTATACACACTAATTGTGGATAAGTATCTAATTATGAATTCTATTTAAATGAAATGTGGAAAACAGTACAGAAACTAATAAAATCAGGGCTCCTGCCTGGTGTAAAACCCCATAAACCAGCGGTATACTACCTAAACAATTCACAATTGTCATAATTCCTAACACCACCTGAATTAACAACAAAGCAAGCATTAACTGACTCCCAAACGATATATGTGGATAACTATGTGAATAACCTTTTAAGCGTCTTACTTTGATGAAGTAATATATAATCAGACCACTTAATAAGTATGCCGTAAAACGGTGCAATAGCTGTACCCAAGCTTTGACTGAGACGGATTTTTCATAATCCACTAGATTTTCAGATATACTTCCACTTGAAGACCACAGAAATTCCCAAAACAAGTCTCCCTTCACAAATACAGATATATATGGATGAATTAAACCTGCCCTCATACCCGCCATCAAAGCACCAAAACCTATTTGTATAAGAAGGATTATTATTATAACATTTAATATGGGTCGTAATGGTGTGGGTTGATGCGATAGTGTATAATTACTGTACTTCGCTTTAAGCCAAGTCCAATAGAGATATCCAAAAGTTAAGCAAGCAATACTCAAATGACCAAGTAGTTTATAAGCGCTCACCCATGTCCGAGTATCATCATTGAATCCACTATATACCATGATAATACCGAAGGTCGCTGCCATAGCTGCAAACAAAACTACAATACCGAGGCGCTTTATTAACCAAGATGGTAGATAACCTTTCTTTAAAAAATATAAAAATGGAAATAAGAATATGAATCCAATACTTCGAGCCCAGAATCTGTGAAACCATTCCCAGAAGTAAATGATTTTGAACTCTGACATAGTCATCACTGATCCGCCATGTATACTCTCGTATTGCTTTTTCGCATGGGTTTTATACTTTTCAAAAGCATCATCCCAAGCATCTGCACTCAAGGGTGGAAGGGTTCCTTCTATAATTTCCCATTCTGTTATAGATAATCCAGAATCAGTTAAGCGGGTAATACCCCCAATGTTAACTTGTACAAAAATCAATACAATCCCAATGAACAACCAGTTGATCACTATGCGTGGTATAGAAGTTTGAGATGGCGTATTCAATTTTTAAATTATTGTTTCTAAGTCAATGCGGACAGGCTACTTAAGTTTATCATCCCGCATCACAATTCTGTAAAATATTTAACGGTGGCAAAGATACGCACGAAACACGAATCAAAATTGAAAACTTATTCTTTTCCACGCTTTCCACTTCCCTAATGAGTAATGACTTTTTTTAATAAAATTTATAAATAAAAAATTACTACTATCATTAGTGCTGTGGAAACGTGGATAAAATAAAATGATATTGCTTTGGAAAATCAAATCTCAAAAATTCATTTCAGTTCTACACATAATTAAATACCTACAGATTACTGCAATCCAGCAACTTACAGAAATAGCACACATCTTGTGTATTATTTTTGAGGGAACGGTAGGATCAAAATATTTAAAGGTAGGTTCTTTATGGCATGCTAGTAACTCTGGAGTTTATCACATATAAAACAAGTTGTTTTAGGTTAGATTTGCACCAGAAATAGGGCTAAATTAGCTATGTGGATAAAGCTTCTTAAATTAACAATTGTATCCACATCATACATAGTATATTTAACACACATGAGAGCACTATTACAGCGTGTATCTAAGGCATCAGTTACTATAGAAGGGACTATAAATGGGAGTATAGATCATGGATTATTGATTTTACTAGGCGTTACGCATGACGATGCACAAGAAGATATCGATTGGTTGATTCGTAAGATTACCAATATGCGAATATTCAACGATGAACAAGGGGTGATGAACAAATCTTGTCAAGATAGAAATGGAAGATATTTGGTGGTTAGTCAGTTTACTTTACACGCCAGCACCAAGAAAGGAAATCGTCCTTCATATATATCGGCTGCAAAACCCGAAATAGCTATACCTTTATATAATACATTTGTAAAACAATTGGGATTGCTATCGCAAACAGAAATTGCAACAGGAATATTTGGTGCAGATATGAAAGTAGAACTACTCAATGATGGACCAGTCACCATTTGGCTGGACAGTAAAAACAAAGAATGAAAAAGGATATTAGATTATTATCCCTCGATGAGTTGAAGGAGCAAATTGTACTACTAGGCGAGAAAGCATTTCGCGCCAAGCAAGTATACGAATGGTTATGGAAGAAGGCTTGCACGGATTTTAATCTGATGACTAATCTCTCTATTTCGTTTCGCGAAAAACTTGCCGCACACTTTGAGATCAATGCCATAGCATTTGATAAACAACAAACCAGTTCAGACGGCACCATCAAGTATAGATTTGTATTGCAAGATGGGCACAAGATAGAATCTGTGTTGATACCTGTACACAAAGACAAGAGATATACCGTCTGTGTTAGTTCACAAGTGGGGTGCAGCTTGAGTTGCAAGTTTTGTGCTACAGGCCAAATGGAACGTATGCGTAATCTAGATCCAGGAGAAATATATGATCAAGTCACTATGGTTAGCGCACATAGCGAGGAAATATACGAACACGGGATCACCAATATCGTGTACATGGGTATGGGAGAACCATTGCTCAATTATAAAAACACACTGCAAAGCATTAGACTCATCACTTC
>CALIEI010000032.1 GCA_938022165.1 uncultured Saprospiraceae bacterium
ATAACTGAAGAGAACATCACGAACTTTACACTTCTTATCAGGGTGTAAAGAATTAGTTAGAAAACCGCCCTGTACGGTTCCGTACGCAGGGTGGTGTGGGAGGACAGGCAAGGAATTAATCCTTGTCTTCCTACCCGATAAATAAAAAAAGGTTGCCAACAAATGCTGACAACCTTTAGGGTTTGGATGTTCAATATCCTTATTATCTTTCTAGCACATTTCAGTAGCTGCAAAGTGAAAATTACCTTCAATAGCGGCATTCTCATCAGAATCAGATCCGTGAACTGCGTTTTCTCCAATGCTAGTCGCATAAAGCGCACGTATCGTTCCTTCAGCAGCTTCAGACGGGTTAGTTGCCCCAATCAAAGTTCTGAAATCTTCAACAGCATTGTCCTTTTCTAAAATAGCTGCTATGATAGGTCCTGATGACATAAAGTCTACTAATTCGCCATAAAAAGGTCTCTCTTTATGCACTGCGTAAAATTCACCAGCCTTTTGCTTGCTTAGTTGTGTCATCTTAAGGGCTACTATCTTGAAACCGCCTTTATTGATGTGAGCCAAGATAGCTCCAATGTGACCGTTCTTTACTGCTCCCGGCTTAATCATGGTAAATGTTCTATTTCCTGCCATTATATTAAAATGTTTATGTATTAATTTCTCGATAAATTTCGGGCAAATTTAACAAATAAATAGACTTGATCGCTTAACTGAGGTTTAAATAATTATAAGATATATTAATTTAATAAATTGAACAAAATGGCAGCTGGGGTAGGTTTTTATTGTATTGAATGGTTAGCTTTGCAGCTTAATCGAGAATAGCATCAGATAAAAAATGCAAAATTTCACCCAACTCCAAGAAATCCTTTCTACACCGAAAGATATCCTGATTACATCCCACAGAAATCCGGACGGGGACGCCATTGGCAGTTCCTTAGCTTTATATCACTTTTTGAAAGCGCATTATCACACTGTGTATGTTTCTTTTCCATCAGAATTTCCTGACAATTTCGCTTGGATGGAAGGAAGTGAAGAGGTACTTATATATGATAGTAAGGTCAAGAAGGTTAATAAAATCATTGATAATGTAGATCTTGTTTTTGCCTTAGACTTTAATGGCTTGGATCGAATAGACAAAATGGGTGAGTATATCGCTAAGAAAAAAGTACCCGTGGCGATGATAGATCATCATCTGGATCCAGATGATTTTAGTCAATATACGCTCTCTGACCCCAGCGCAAGTAGTACTTGTGAACTGATTTTTGACTTCATTCAAATGATGGACAAAAAAGATCCCATCGATATAAAAGTAGCAGAATACATCTATACTGGTATCCTTACAGATACTGGATCATTTAAATATAATGTGACGCCAAAGCTGTTCAAAACATGTGCAGCTCTATTTAATGTAGGTATTGATTCTAATAAAATACAATCTCTTGTATTTAACAGTCTTCCCAAGAAGAATCTTGAATTGCTCGGCTATTGTCTGAATGAGTGCATGGAAATTATCCCAGAGTTGAAAACGGGAATAATAAGCCTCACCAAAAAAGACTATGAAGATTTTGACATTCAGAGAGGAGATACAGAAGGGATAGTGAACTACCTACTAATGCTTAAGGAGGTTCAGGTAGCCGCTTTTGTTACGGAACAACCTAAGATAGTGAAACTGTCATTGCGCTCGAAAGGCGACTTTGCGGTGAATAAAATTGCTTCGGATCATTTTAAAGGAGGAGGACATAAAAATGCAGCTGGAGGAGCTTCATTTACAGGTCTAAAATCTACTTTGACAAAGCTGAAAAAGATCCTTAAGGAAGAAGTAGGAGAGACTTCTTTCAAGTCTTATCCTGCTCAGGATTAAGTCCAATTTCAAATTTATCAATAACCTTATTTTTGCGGCAAAATACCATGATAATTTGGTATGTTTGCGTTTCAAAATACTGAATAGCATGAAAAACTTAATTTTTATATCTCTTATAGCTTTGCTTTTCTCTTGTGATACTGGTTCCACTGCAGGTGGAGGCGGAATTGATGGTGAAATAGTACCTGGCTACACATATGTAAATCATACTAAAAAAGGAGGAGCTACCCCTAACTTAGATGAGTACGCCTACTTTAATTATTATGTAATGGACGGTGACTCAATGATGTTTTCTAATAGAACTCAAGGAGACCCACAAAAGGTGAAAATATCAGATGATTTTTCTGGTAGAAATGCTGGGCAAAAGCCATTGGTACTCGCTCTACAAAAGATGTCTGTAGGAGATAGTCTTTCATTATATATACCTAGAGATTCTTTGCCTCCAAACAATAATTTGAAGAATGATAAATTGACTTACCATATTTCTTTAGTGGAGATCAAAGATGAAGCTGCATTCTTAGCTGATGAAGAGATTAAGGCTGCTGAAAAGCAAAAAGAAATGATGGCTAACCAAGCGAGAGAATCAGAGGTGTTGGAAATGGTAGCCTTGAGAGCAAAAGAATATACAAGTGGAAAATTAGATAGCAAGATAAAGACTACCGCTTCTGGTTTGAAATATATCATCCATGAAGAGGGTGATGGTAATACGCCTAAACCTGGCCAAAATGTTTTTGCACATTACTTTGGTGCTCTGACAAATGGAAAACCATTTGATAACTCATTTAAGAGAGGTCAGTTGTTTAATTTTCCAATCGGTCAAGGAAGAGTAATAAGAGGCTGGGACGAAGGATTTGCTTTGTTGAGCCCAGGTGCTAAGGCTACCTTATTTATTCCTGCTGAACTTGGCTACGGTGCTACTGGTTCGCCTCCTACCATCCCTGGTAATAGCGAATTGATATTTTATGTTGAATACGATAGCACCAAATAAAGATGACTGAAGATCACTTAGCGAAACTGAAAGAAAGGTTGGGCGCTCTAAATCGATATCTTTGACGTCGACAAGCGTCTCGTAGAGATAGAAGAGAACCAACAACTTACCCTTGATCCTGAATTTTGGAATGATTCTGCGAGAGCGGAGTCCATTTTGAAGAAAATCAAAATGAACAAAAATTGGGTGCAAAACTACCAAAAAGTTGCTGCTACAGTAGATGACACTGAAGTGCTGCTCGAATTTTTTAGGGAAGCTGAAGTGGAAGAATCTGAACTAGAAAAACAGTTCGATAGCTGCGAAAATTCCATTGCAGAATTAGAATTCAAATCTACCCTTGATACTAAGGAAGATGCCCTTTCCTGTTTACTAGAAATTAATGCTGGCGCAGGAGGTACGGAGTCCTGTGACTGGTCTGAGATGCTTTTGCGTATGTACACTATGTGGGCAGAAAAAAGTGGCTACAAGGTCAGGTTGCTGAATGAAGTACGAGGAGATGTAGCTGGCATAAAGTCGGCAGAAATAGAAATCGTAGGAGACTATACCTATGGATACCTAAAAGGAGAGAATGGTGTTCACCGCTTGGTGAGAATCAGCCCTTTTAATGCTCAAGGAAAGAGACAAACGTCTTTTGCTAGTGTTTTTGTTCACCCCCTGATAGATGATACTATTGAAGTGGTCGTTAATCCTGCCGATATCGAATGGGATACCTTTAGAGCAAGTGGCGCAGGCGGTCAGCATGTAAATAAGACAGAATCAGCAGTGAGGGTAAGGCACTTACCATCAGGAGTGGTAGTAGAATGTCAACAAGAGCGTTCTCAGCACTTGAACAGAGAAAAGGCCATGACCATGCTGAAATCAAGGTTGTACGAGATAGAATTGCAGAAGCAATATGCTGAACGAGATAGTGTGGAAGCGGGTAAAACAAAAATAGAATGGGGGGCACAAATACGATCTTATGTATTGGATGACCGCCGAGTAAAGGATCATCGCTCTAATCATCAAACGAATAAGACGGACGCTGTGTTGAACGGTGAGATAGACGCTTTTCTGAAAGCGTTTTTGATGATGGGAAAGTAATGGGCTAAACAAATATTTCGCTTTCATTAATATCCTCATGCTTGATTTTAAACTAAGGAATCTTGAAATTCGAATCAGATAAGTTAGGAAGAGCAAAATACATCCTTGTACTTGCCGTAATGGGGGTTTGTATTGGCCGTGCTTATCAATGTCTCTTTTGGGATATTCCCATTCGCTCTTTATTGTGGAATGAAGATGCTATGTCTGGCTTAATTCAAACTGTTTTCCACTTGGATTGGGATGAATATCTAAAACATCCAAAAGCTAATAATTTAATTTCGGGAGCGGTGTCTTTATTTGGGTGGTCTTTGCTGTTATCAGTGGTGTTTATACTTCAAGCCAATTCCAAGACGCTTAGGCGCATAGGAGTTGTAGTTTCAAGTTCTATTTTGGTGTTCATCGCTGCTCTTTACCACTTGGAGAAGTTTAGGACAGTAGGTCAGTTTTTTGAATACAGTTTACAATTTATGACGCCTCTGCTTTTTCTGTTATTCGTAAAAGATGGGATAAATAAACGTTGGTTATTGCTGGCCAAGATTTCTGTTGCCTTAACTTTTGTTTCACATGGATTGTACGCCGTAGGCTTTTATCCAGTGCCGGGTAATTTTGTTGCTATGACAATAAATATATTGCACTGTCAAGATGCAACGGCGCTGACTATTCTGCAAGTAGCTGGAATTTTAGATATCATAGCCAGTATTGGACTTTTCCTAAAAGGTCGAATATTCAAATGGAGTTTGCTGTACTGCGTCGTATGGGGAGGCTTGACTGCTGTAGCTAGGGTAGTAGCTCATGTGGAGCTAGATGATTTTTTCTCCACTATGCATCAATGGGCTTATGAAACGGTCTATAGGACGCCTCATTTTTTGATCCCCTTAGCACTTTGGACAGTCTATAAAATCTCTGCTCCGCTTACTTCGAAAGGATAGCAGCCATCCCTAAGACATCTTGATTCAAGTCTTTTTTCTTATTGATGGCATCGTCAAATGGGATATAACTTAAGTTGTCATTTTGTATACCTATCATGATGTTTGATTTTCCCTCCAATAAGGCATTCACTGCCCCATAGCCCAACCTACTGGCAAGCATTCTATCCGCAGCTGACGGTGATCCTCCTCTTTGCAAATGGCCAATGACGGCTACTCTTGTTTTGTCTTTACCTACTACCGCGCCGACCTTTTCAGCAATAGCATGTGCGCCACCGATAGTAGATCCTTCAGCTACAATAATGACACTGAATAGCTTCTTACGATCAACTCCTTTTTTGAGGGTTGCAATTATTTCTTCTTCTGAAGTGGCGCTTTCGGGTACTATGATTGTTTCCGCACCAGAACCTATTCCTGTCGCTAAAGCTATAAAACCAGCGTGCCTTCCCATGACCTCAATAAAAAATAGTCTATTGTGAGAATCTGCTGTATCCCTGATTCGATCGACAGCTTCGATTGCAGTGTTGATGGAAGTATCAAAGCCTATGGTAAAATCAGTACCATATAAATCATTATCAATAGTACCAGGAATGCCCACAAAAGGGATGTCATATTCACTAGTAAAGACCTTTGCACCCGTAAATGTTCCATTGCCACCAATAGCCACACAGGCGTCTATATTGAAAGCAGAGAGTTTGTCAAATGCTATCTTTCGGCCTTCTGGCGTTCTAAATGCTTCACTTCTAGATGTTTTTAATATCGTACCACCTCGATGAATGATATTACCCACATCTTTGGTTTCTATTCGTTCAATCTCACCGTCAATCATCCCCGTATACCCGCGATTGATTCGATAGATATGAAGGTTATGATAGGTTGCCGTTCTAACTACTGCTCTGACAGCGGCGTTCATACCTGGCGCATCTCCTCCAGAGGTAAAAACAGCAATCCTTTTAATATCCTTAGCCATGTTAAATAGAGTTTTATTGTGCTGTAAAGTAAGTGTATTATTCCCGATAAGTCAAATGAAAATGACAAAGTTCACTTAAAGGTGATTGAGATATTTTTGTAGCCGACATATTATATTTTGCAAGGCAAGATCTGAGTTCATCAGCATAAAAGTGAGCAATACTACCTACGAAGTATTGGTTTGCTTCAAGATGATTTGGATTCAATATGACCTGCTTCTCTATGAATTGGTCAAATTGAATTTGAATGAGCTCTGCAATTTCGGGTCTATCTTTTAATTCATGAACCAGTCTAGCAAAGTCCGCAATTTTGGACTTTGCGTTTCCTTGATAAATGTAAGCAACCATTTCCTTTCTTTCTTTTCCGGCAAAGGACTCGATAGCGGAATTAATTTGAATGGAGTACTTACCCTCAAAGTAATTTTTCAACAAGGAATGACCTAGCTTATATCCTGATCCATAATCTCCAAACAGGTAGCCTGAGTTCGGAATAATTTTAGTGATCTCAATGCCATCATAAACACAAGATGCGGAACCTGTACCGAGGATATTTATTTGGCCGGCATTCATCTGAGCACTTGCTCTAGCAGCAGCTAGTAGATCAGAGTAAACGTCTATATTTTCAATACCGAACTGCTCTTTAATCAAAGCACTCATTTTTTGTTTGGCTTGCAAAGCAGTACAGCCAGTACCATAATATTTAACTGGGGTTTCTTTTGGAATATCAAAAAGAAATTCATTTAAGATTTTTATAATTTCAACATCTTCTTGATAATTTGGATTTATCCCGGGATAAAAATTTGCTTCTTCTGCTTTATTATTACTTAGATGTACCACTTTTGTGAGTGTCGCACCTGCCTCTATAATTATCATGGTGATGTTGTTTTGAAATCATAAAATTGCAATTGGAACTTTGTAGCCTCCCGTTTCTTAATGGGCACATTCCAAAAACCATCGTAGGTGATATTGATCGGGTAGTATTTTCCTTCGATTTTTGTGAGCTCTACGTGGATTTGTACGTCGAATTGATATAATCCAGCTGCGTATGCCAATTGATAGTCTCGCCCAATCACTTTAAATGTAGATTTATCAAAGTAAGTCTTTAAATGTTTAATGACCACTTTGTTTTTGTTTTCGAATATCGGTTTAACATCAGCACTAAAGACATAGCAATCTACTTCCTCATTGAACAAAGCGCTACTTATTTTGAAATCATAGAACTGGACCATTGGCGCTTCAAAAATGCTGGTCTTGTCACCAATAAATGGAACATCTGCTTTTTCACCTGGCTTGAACATCAACTTTTTTAATTCGAAAACATATTTTTCCATTCTAGATGCATCGGCTCTTACCAGTTTTTTATTGGGTGTCTCGCATACCTTTTTATGGGTATAAAAAAGTCGATCATGCATTTCTGAGGTAAAATAGTTATACGTTCGCTTGGATGGTTTTTTAAAATAATTTCCACGATAATCGATATTCTTGAATTCCATGGTTCTACAATTATCTACCACTTTTTGATTGATGATGTCTGTATAGCTTGCTTTTTCTTTTCCTTTCTTGTTGAAAAATTGAAAATAGTTAGAAGATTCATAGGAAATGAATCGAAGATTGTGAAATGCTTCTAAAAAGGATTCGTCGGCTCTTACCATGCCGATGAAGTCCTCTTTGTCAAAACCTGCTTTGGAGGCAGTTACTACAAAAGAGTCCAAATAGATGAAAGCAGAAATGTCATTCAAGCTATCTCGTTGTGCAAATGCGAATGGTATTTGACAAAAAGAAATTAGAACAATGATAAAGTGCTTAAAAATATTCCTCATTAGCTGATTCCTAAGTGTTAGGATTTTATATTTGTGGCAAAATAATAATAAATGAATAAAGTAGCAGTAATTGGAGCAGGCACCATGGGAAATGGAATAGCCCACGTTTTTGCCATGAATGGACATAACGTTAAATTAGTAGACATCAGCGAAGATGCCTTGAGCAGAGCCTTGGTGACTATCGAAAGGAATCTTGACCGAATGGTAACAAAAGGCAAGATCACTGAAAAGGTAAAAAAATCGACGCTGAAAAATATTTCAAGCCATACTGAAATTTCATCAATCAAAGATCGTGATTTAGTGGTTGAAGCGGCTACTGAAAATGTAGATCTAAAGCTCAGAATTTTCAAAGAGCTCGATGCGAATACTAAGAAATCTTGTATTCTTGCTACCAATACGAGTTCTATATCAATAACAAAGATAGCATCTGTAACTTCAAAACCGGATAAGGTTATTGGCATGCACTTTATGAATCCAGTACCGGTGATGAAACTAATAGAGGTCATCAAAGGCTATTCAACCAGTGCCTCCGTGACAAAGAAAATCATGAAGCTATCTACAGACCTAGGAAAGATTCCTGTTGAGGTTAATGATTATCCTGGGTTTGTAGCCAACCGGATCTTGATGCCAATGATAAATGAAGCTATATATTCTTTGTATGAAGGAGTAGCAGGAGTGGAAGAAATAGATACCGTTATGAAGTTGGGCATGGCTCATCCGATGGGCCCTTTGCAACTAGCAGATTTTATTGGTTTAGATGTATGCCAAGCTATTTTGGAGGTATTATATGAGGGATTTGGTAATCCAAAATATGCGCCTTGTCCTTTGCTTGTCAATATGGTTATGGCTGGAAAGAAAGGGAGAAAATCAGGAGAAGGATTTTACACGTATATCAAAGGATCTAAGGAAACTAAAGTGTCTAAACAATTTAGCTAGAAATCAATTACTTTTTAACTCGAAAATTTAATCTATGATAAAGCTCTCGGATTTTTCAACCAAGCCACCTGAAGGGTATAACAAGAAAAAAATTAGAAAAGAGACGGAGAAGATCTGCAAGGAAATTGCAGGTTTGCAAGAGTTGCTTAGAGCTAATAAGAAACATTCTCTGTTAGTCGTTTTTCAAGGAATGGATAGTTCGGGAAAAGGCGGTTCTACCAGAGAAACGTTTAAATACTGTTCGCCGAGTGGAATCAAAGTAAAGGCATTCAAAAAACCAACTGAGGAAGAATTTGCGCACGATTTTTTATGGAGGGTGCATCGACATGCACCAGCAAAGGGAATGATACAAGTATTTGATAGAAGCCATTACGAAGATGTGCTGATACATAGAGTGCATGGTTGGATAGACGAAGAATATTGTAATAAGAGAATAGCTGCTATCAATGCATGGGAAGAGTTATTGGCATTCGATAATAATACAACGGTCTTAAAATTTTATATGCATCTCTCCAAAGAGCGACAAACTGAAAAACTAAAGGAGCGAATTTCAGATCCTACAAAGAACTGGAAGCATAATGATGGAGATTGGGAGGAAGCCAAACTATGGG
This sequence comes from uncultured Saprospiraceae bacterium, assembly GCA_938022165.1. Lineage (GTDB taxonomy): Bacteria > Bacteroidota > Bacteroidia > Chitinophagales > Saprospiraceae > JALZVN01. Next base: position 9,188 of record CALIEI010000032.1, read on the forward strand.
ATACCTATATGGACGCGTACGAAAATGTAATCAATAAGTCCAGCATCCCATGGCACATTGCTCCAGTAGACTCTAGAACCTATAGAAACTACTTTATTGCTTCTAAAGTGAGAGACACTTTGAAGTCATTCAATGAAGAATATCCATTGATCAAAGAGTCAAAATATGCCTGATAAAGTAAGGGTAGATAAATGGCTTTGGAGTGTTCGAATCTTTAAATCGCGAACACTTGCTACTACTGCTTGCAAGAGTGGGAAAGTTAAAATGGGAGAGACTACTCTTAAAGCCTCCTATTTATTGTCCGGAAATGAACATATTCTTGTTCGTAAAGGAGGATATGCATTCGAGTTTAAAGTACTCAAGTTGATATCTAAAAGAGTTTCTGCTGTACTTGCACAACCATGTTATGAAGATCTCACGCCTGAAGATGAGTTGAACAAATACAATACCTGGTTTATTGGGAAAGCTAGCGCTGAAAAACGCGAAAAAGGAGCTGGAAGGCCTACAAAGCGTGAGAGAAGAGAGCTAGAAGAGTTCAAAGACGACCGATATAATTTTGATGATTTATAGCGAATATACGCTAACGTATCCTTTGAGTTAGTTAACGTAACGAATTGGTTCATGAAGTTGTGACTTTATGTTTTTGTTAACGTCTTAGAGGTAAGTAATTATTAAACATCAAAATAAACTTTTAAAATATGGACAGTGCAATGATAGCTGAGCAGATCAGTAACCTGATGAGCTTGTTAGTATCGTGGGCGCCAAAATTAATTGGTGCTATTCTAGTACTCATTATTGGTCTTTGGATTATCGGAAGATTAATGGGAGTAATTCAAAAAGCTATGGAAAAATCAGGTCTTGATAGAGACGTGGTACCTTTCTTAACTTCATTAATTAGTGTTCTTTTCAAGATAATGCTTTTAATAAGTGTTGCTGGAATGGTTGGAATTGAAACTACTGCTTTTGTAGGTTTATTAGCAGCTGGTGGTCTTGCAATCGGTATGGCATTACAAGGTACTCTTGGTCACTTTGCTTCAGGTGTACTAATCCTGATATTCAAGCCTTACCGTGTTGGTGATTTGGTTGATGTACAAGGAGTAGTTGGTACTGTAAGAGAAATTCAGGTATTCAATACGATCATCGATTCTTTAGAAAATAAGAAAGTGATTATCCCTAATGGTATAGCTACTTCTGGAATCATGACAAATCTTTCTGCTACAGATCACTTAAGAGTAGATCTTAATATCGCAATGCCTTACGAAGAGGATTTCGATAAAGTACAAAAGATTGTAAAGGATGCATTGAGAAACACTCCACACGTTTTGGATACTCCAGAGCCAGTGGTAGAGATCGAAAAATTTGATGCACACAATGTACTTCTTGCAGTGAGACCATTCGCTAAGTGCGAACATTACTGGGATGTATATTTTGGTTCTTATAAAAATGTAAAAGCTGCTCTAGGAAAAGCAAATATCAAAGTTGCTTACCCGAAGAGAGAGTTAGTTGGCGATAAAACTGCGGCCTTGAACTAGACAAAAATAATACACAATAAACGTCAATAAGCGCTTGCATATTTTTTATGCAGGCGCTTTTGGTTTTTGGATGTAAGTTTAATTAGGGATGATCAAGTTTTAAAAAAAAGAAAATTTTATTCCAAATATTAATTTTCGATATGATAATACTTGTTCTTTTAAGCTTCTCTTGCACTTACTTTTTTCCCGTAAAAAAGTAACAAAAACCTCTCGGCTGTAAACCTGCCTGACTGCGTCTCGCAGGCAGGGATTCTTAACGCTTACGCAAGCTAAAAAGTCTACAAGCTTTAAACTCGCCTTGGGGATAGTTTTTCAAGTCCAATTAGCCTCCTATGTTTACGCTGTCTCTTTTGCTTGGCCTTCGTTTGCTCGACCATAAAGCTTGCTTACGACTTTTCTTAACGCTTACGACACTAAATCTTTAAAGGCCGAAATTTATTCTTGATTATAAATCTTGCATACATTATTTATCGAAAATTTACAGAGGATAATATCTGCACTATTAACCAAGACTTATATTGAACTACTTTTTAAGTCCTCATCTTACTCCTCCTCACCAGATACGATTGGAGCACCGGCCTAAAGCCCTGATTGATATCCGTCTCGACGTAGTCGATCTTATACTGCAAGCATTTGAGTCGAAGGTTTTCCTTCATCTTTGCGACTTGCTCTTTATAGTAGTCTTTGACTTGATTGGACTGCAATCTGACCTCTTCACCAGATTCCATATCAATGAATACATATGGCCTGTTCTCAAACTCGAAATCAACCTCTAGGGCTTTATCTACAGTATGGAATAGTACCACCTCGTGCTTATTGTACTTCAAGTGTTGTAGTGCGGAAAAGATCTCATCCATATTGGCTTGATCAAACATATCGCTAAAAATCATTACGAGGGATCTCCTCGGGATGCTTTCTGCTATTTGATGCAAGGCATCGGCAGCCGAAGTTTTACGATTGTTCTCAGGATTATCGATGAGTTTTTGTAGCATACTCATCAGTAAGCGATAGTGAACCGTACTAGACTTGCATTTTGTATGCGTATTTACTTTTTCGTCA
>CALIEI010000033.1 GCA_938022165.1 uncultured Saprospiraceae bacterium
AATCCTCTTCACAATGGATTGTGTCAATTCTTAATGTGCCCGAACTAAAATCTAATTTAGACAAATAACAATCATCAAGGTTTGGAGAAAAATCATACCCTAATAACCAATTTGCGTCAAATAAATTTTGAGTTAAGCATACTTCGTATAAACAGATTAAAATTATAAATGACAAGCAATACTTTTTCATATTTTTAATTCTTGGGTACAAGTAAAAAAGAGAGTTAAAGTCAATAGAAGTAATATTGTTCGTTTAGTCAAGACGAATAAATTTATCAAGAGATAATATTTCATTTAAATCTTTCATTACATACTTCTCAATTTGAAGCATGCCTATAGAATTGCATCCGAAATATAGAATGCAAAAGATACCAATTTCTTCTTTACTTAATGTAAACATCCAATAAACTACATCTCCCTTTTGAGATAATTAGGGATTCTTGACATTTTGATACCTATTTTTTCACAAGCATTAGGCTAATCTTGCAATTTTACAATATGCACTATATCGGATACTTACCTCTGCTCTGACATAATGCATGCATCTTTAGTCCATGTTATTCCCTTTCATTTCTTATTTTTGCATAAATAGTAAAATCAATATGGCTAAAATGAATCCAGTATATATAGTTACTGCAGTAAGAACTCCGATAGGAAGCTTTGGCGGAATGTTTAAAGGTTTGAGTGCCACTGAGCTCGGAACTACAGCTATCAAAGGAGCGCTAAAAGCAGCAAAAGTTAGAGCAACTGCTGTCGATGAAGTATTTATGGGCAATGTCGTAAGTGCCAATCTTGGTCAGGCACCTGCACGTCAGGCTGCCATCGGCGCAGGTATACCAGACAAGGTACCATGTACTACTGTCAATAAGGTTTGCTCTTCAGGCCTCAAGACGGTGATGCTTGGTGCACAGAGCATCATGATAGGACACAATGATATCGTTGTTACTGGCGGCATGGAGAGCATGTCCAATATTCCATTTTATCTGCCAAGTATGCGCTGGGGAGCAAAATTTGGTCAAGGCAGTGCGGTTGATGGATTGCAAAAGGATGGATTGACTGATGTGTACAATCAAAAAGCAATGGGCGTTTGTGCAGATAACACTGCTACTAAATATAAAATCTCTAGAGAGCAACAAGACGAATTCGCCATACAATCTTATAAGAGATCTGCGGCCACTACTGAAGCAGGTATTTTCAAAAATGAAATCGTTCCTGTATCTGTACCCCAAAGAAAAGGAGACCCAGTAGTAGTTAACGAAGATGAAGAATACAAGAAGGTTCGATTCGACAAGATACCCGCTTTGAGACCAGCTTTCTCAAAAGATGGAACAGTCACTGCAGCCAATGCCTCGACCATCAATGATGGCGCTTCGTGCATCATCCTTGCTTCAGCGGCGGCGGTAAAAAAATATAAACTGAAGCCGGTAGCAAAAATTCTATCCTTCGCTGATGCAGCGCATGAACCAGAGTGGTTCACTACAGCTCCACCTAAAGCGGCAAAGTTAGCCATCAAAAGAGCCGGCATTAAGAAATCGGAGATAGATTATTACGAAGTCAACGAAGCTTTTTCAGTAGTGACTATGGCATTCATGGAAGACATGAAACTCAAAGACAATAAAGTAAATGTACATGGAGGATCAGTATCGCTAGGTCATCCGCTAGGCGCTTCAGGAGCACGTATCCTTACCACACTCAATAATGTCCTGCATACCAAAAAAGGAAAAATTGGTTGTGCTGCCATTTGCAATGGAGGCGGTGGTGCTTCTGCAATGATTATTCAAAAAGTATAGCATTACATTTTATCAAAGTAAAAAGGACAAACTGTTTTTGATGGTTTGTCCTTTTTTTATTTGGGCGTGCACTTAGTCTTACACAAAAAAGTGTAAGCCTAAGCACCGCGCTATCTATGACTCCACATTCGTTGCGGCCCCTTCCCTATTCACTTTCGCAAAAGGCTTCAGTGATTAGCTCGGGTCTGCTCCCTATCGGTCGCATCATTCCTATCGCTCACGCGAAAAAAAATACCATAAACCCTAGTAGTGTTTCAAAATCAAAAAGGACAAGCCATATAAATAGCTTGTCCTTTTTTACTTAAGTGATTAATGAGGCATCACTTTCTTTTATAACTCATCCTATCACGTATAGATCCATCTTTTCTATGAATCACAACTGATGAACCATAATTGATCGCAATATCTCTCGCTCGTTCTATGGCGTCTTGCTGATTGTCGTATACAGCTGTGTACTTTTCATTTCCCGCGCCTTTGACTGCCCAACCTTCGTCATGGGGAACTACGTGTTGATTGTGCGTCGGAGGACTTGTTCTAAGCCCAAAACTTTTAAGCACATCTTTTAATATCTTCTTTAATAGATTTATCCAAAAAGAGTTTTCTCTTAAATCGGCCATATCACGAACGTTTTAAAAATTTGCAATCCTTAAAAATAGGATTATATATTAAAACTTTAGCGTCAATCCAGCCAAGAAATTTATCCCCGCTTGAGGATATAAAAAATTCTCAGTGATCAAGTCTCCAAAAATAAAACTATAGGTATATCCATTTGCGCTATATAATGAGTTGAACACATTATTCACTTTGAGATTAACACTTATATCCTTCAATTTCTTAGAAGGTATTTGATAACTGCCTAGAAAATCTGCAACAAAATATGCGTCCAATACCCTATTGTCATTTGAAAAGTTATCCAGAAATTGCCTTCCTACATACTTGGGATACAAGCCTAATTCTAGAGAAGGGATTGGATTAACTTGTACAAATCCGCCAGCTATAACATTTGGAGAATATGCAATATCTGTATCCGTCAGACTATTCACTACCAACTCGTAAGAAGAGAAATCAACTAAGACTTCATCAATAGCCGCTATCTTATTTTGACTGAATGTGGCATTTGCACCGATGCTAAATTTTTTACTGATCTGGTACGCAGCATTTAACTCTATACCTGCTCTAAAGCTATCTTCAACGTTTCTACGTATAAGTGCTCCGACATCATTCAATTCGCCAGTAGCAACCAACTGATTGTCATAGGACATGTAATATAGATTCGCATCTAAGTTAAGGTCACCTGCTTGCTTTTTATAACCCAATTCAAAGTCGAATAAAGTCTCTTGCACAGGCATAGGTAAGTTCTCATCCTCTGCCGCGATAAAATCAGACCGTGCAGGTTCTTTATTGGCTACACCAAATGAAGTGTAGAGGATTTGATCCTCTGTCAAAGAATACGTAAGACCCAATTTTGGATTAAAGAATGTGTACTCTTCATCTATATCATACTGAACCAAATCATTATCCGTTCCATTAGTAGTATAGTCGATGTATCTCAGTTGTACATCAGCATAAACGTTGAGATTAGATACTAACTGATGATCAAACTTAGCGTAGATATTAGCGTCGTCTTTTCGAGCTACTCCTGCGTAATAATTTTCATTTAAAGATTGAAACTCGCTTATATCCGCTTGAATGATCTCACCGAAGTGGTCTCCATCATATCTGTGAAAGGCACCACCAAGAGTAACATCTGTATTATCATTTCCAAAATTCACAGATCCTACTATGCCATAAAAATCATTGTCTAACCATCTCCGTCTAACAAGATTAGTAGAAAGCACCTCTTCTCCATTTACTATAGGATTATTAAACCCATAATTGCTGAAAAAATCGTTAAACCTGAATTCTTCAAAAAAGCCCCTTCCCTTGGTATAGTGCAAAGCAATCTTTGTACTCACTCCATTAGCATGGTCATTGTTAAAATGCAATTGGTAATGATCTTGCTTGTAGTCATCCACCTGATCATCATATAAATAATAGTTGTATCGTCTATCTGAGTTGAACAGATTTAGAGAATCTTCTGCTGTAAAATAAAGTACACCTACATTGTTTTGATAGTGTGTTTGTAGGGCATCTAAATCAC